>JAUVKM010000146.1 GCA_030596265.1 Candidatus Cloacimonadota bacterium | reverse complement strand
TGTGGGACCATCCGATCTGCATACTCGTACAAAATTAAATAATTCAATATTTTCAGGACTCTGGTATGGGGTTTTGGATGAAGATAATCTTGCTTTTGGAAGTGCTGTATTACGCGGAAAATATGAACTGTATGATAACTTTCCATTAAACAGAGAACCAGGTGATTACGTAGAATTCTATTTTAGTGTGTATAATATTCTTGGTGATCCTTCTTTATCAATCTGGACCACAGTTCCACAGGATATTTCTTGTACTATACCTACTGAAGTTAATGTGGGAACTAACTTCATCGAGTTAGACCTAGCCGGTTTGGACGGAGCAATAGTAACGGCAATTAAAGATGACGAATTTTATTCTACTGCTGTTGTGGAAGACGGCTCTGCTCTTATTTATCTTGAATCATTAACAGCCGGTGAATTTTTACTCACTATTACAAAACCAAATTATCATCCATTACAGGACACAGTTGATGTGATTCAAGCTAATGTTGACCTTGGTCTTGAAAACGTTTCTTCTACAAGTGCATTAGTTGCAGGTGCAACTGTGCAGCTTGATATTACTTTAAAGAACTTTGGTACTCAAAATGCAAGCTCCGTTTCTGCAGACCTTACTTCCAGCAATAGTAATGTGAATATAATTACAGTTTCTGCTGATTTTGGAGATATAAATGCCGGATTTACAGCAACGGAAGGATATGAGATCGAAATAAATTCTAACTGTCCGAATAATGAGATAATCGAATTTGATCTTACAATTTCCGATGGCAACACCCCTAAATTCCAAGTTATTGTCAGCAGTTTAATATTTGAATTTGAGGATATTGTTGTAAATGATGAAAATGGAATTCTGGAACCGAATGAACAAAGTGATATTTCAGTTACTTTCAAGAATATTGGTTCTTTTGATGCATCATCTCTTGAAGCTGAATTAATTGCCCTAACCGATGATGTAAATGTAGTAACTTCCAACTTTGTTATTGGTAATGTAAGCATTGATGAAACAGCAACGGCTGACTTTACTGTTCAAGCCATAGAAGAATGTTTTGTTGGGGTAAGTGTTCCTTTCCAAATAGATATTTCAAATACCGAAGGATTAACAACAACTATTTATTTTAGTTTGGAAATCGGAGATGTTAGCCCAGATGCACCGACAGGACCTGATACTTTTGGTTATTATGCTTATGATAGTAATGACCTATTTTATGAAAATTGTCCTGATTATGAATGGATCGAGATCGATCCTCAAGATGGTGGCAATGGACAGGTATTTGAATTGGGTGATGATAAATCAGTAACAATATCAATGCCGTTTGACTTCCCATTTTATGGTGAAGTTAGCGATAGTTTAACAATCTGTACAAATGGTTGGATCGCAATGCAGCCGACGTGGGAAACCTATTTTAGAAATTGGAATATTCCTTCTGCGCTGGGTCCTTATGGAATGATCGCTCCCTATTGGGATGATCTTATCGGAGAGGATATCGGTGATGAATACGCTGATATGAGGATCTGTTATTATTATGATGAAACAGAGAATATCTTTATTGTAGAATGGAATGAATGTGTTAACAGATACGACCTGACATCTATTGAAAAATTTGAACTGGTTCTCTATGATCCCGCTTCATATCCAACTGCAAGTAGTAATGGTGAAATACAATTCAATTATAAATTTGCCAATAATCCCGATGTAAATAGTAATTATGCAACAATAGGTATTGAAAATCATGATCAGTCTGCAGGGTTACTCTATACTTATGCTGATATCTATCCTCAAAGTGCTTTACCTATTCAGAACGAATTTTCAATAAAATTTACAACTGAGGAACCTGAATTTGTTGCTCCTGTAATTCCAGTTGCAGATTTTACAGTTGAGAGAACTTATGGTCTTACTCCTTATGAAGTGAACTTTATTAATCTCACATCTCCACCTTATTTCTATAATGAATTCCTTTGGGAATTTGGAGATGAAGGTGCTACTTCAGAAGAGCGTCATCCAGTTTATACTTTCTCCGATCCTGGCAGTTATGATATAACACTTACAGTTGAGAATATTGAAGGAGTAGATGAAATTACAAAAGACGGTTTCATTAATGTCTTTTCAACTGATGGCCTTATTTGGCCTGGAGATACAAATCTTGATGGTGTTGTCAGCGTAGAAGATATTCTACCGATAGGTGTTTACTGGCGTCAGATTGGTAATGCCCGAACTACTACATCTCTTGTCTGGGAAGCTAATGATTATCCGGGTGGATGGGATATTGATGTAGCATCACTGGCAGATTGTGATGGTAATGGTGAAGTTAATATTGCCGATGTTCTTGCTATCGGATTAAATTGGGGAGAAAGTCATAATTCAGCTTTTGGTTTGCCACCATTTAGTCCTGAAGAATTAGAAGCAAGCCGTTCTAATTTTGAAGATATTTATTATGCTTTAGGAAATTCTGGAAATGAACTTCTGATAAAAAATTATATAGCCCGTGAATTTGATCTGCCGATAATTCAACCAATCGAGATAAATAATCTAAAGCAGAATTACCCCAATCCTTTCAATCCGGAGACTAATATCTCCTATTCTATCATAATTAATGGCTCTGTTGAATTATCTATCTATAATATTAAAGGTCAGCTTGTAAAAGAACTTGTAAAATCTTCTATGAATGCAGGCGATCATAATGTTATTTGGAATGGAAAAGATTCAGCCGATAGAAAAGTAAGTAGTGGATTGTATTTCTATAAGCTGAAATTAAATGGAAAAACAATTGATACAAAAAAAATGATGTTATTGAAATAAAAAAATGGAGAATAAAATGTTAAGAACTGTATTTAATCCCGAATTATCCGGGAAAAGAATGCTCTTTCTGATAATAATTGCAGTGATGATATTTACGATATCCTGCTCAAGCTCAAGTAATTCAACTGAGCCGGATACTGAGAATCTTATATTAAAGTTCAGTCCTGCAGAACAAACCATACTAGTAGATATAGAAGCTGATTATATTATTAAGGTAGAGAATGCTGAGAAGTTATTTGCTTTTTCTGCTGAGATCGTATTCGATAATTCAGTAGTGGAATTAGTTCCAAATACTATAGTAGTGGGCGGATTCTGGAATTCTGATCTGGTAGAATTGAGCATTATTGAGGATGACAGATTAAGTATAACAATCAGTTTGCAGCAAACTTCCAATGAAGATGGTATTGATGGAGATGGAGAACTTTTTACTTTTACTATAAAGGGCATTGCAATAGGTGAAAGTACTCTTACTTTTGAAAATTTGCAAATGATCGATGAAAATGGTAATGAGGTTTCAAATTATGATGAACTCGAGATCATAAACGGGAAATTAATAGTAGAATAATATGTTTGGTTTGATAATTGGTTTATTGCTACTACTCATTTTTGGGATCTATGAATTTCAGAAGTGCAAGATCAGCAGAAAGAAAATTCCCACGATCATTCATATAAATGGAACCAGAGGTAAATCTAGTGTTACCCGTCTTATTGCTGCCGGACTTCGAGCCGGTGGTAAGAAGACGATCGCTAAAACAACCGGTTCTGCTCCAGCACTTATTTACGAGGATGGAAGTGAAACACCGATCATAAGACATCATGGTGCAAATATTAAAGAGCAAATAAAGATTATCAAATTTGCTGCAAAGAAACAAATTGATATTCTTGTTCTTGAGTGCATGGCAGTTACACCTGAATATCAGTGGGTTACAGAGCATGAGATCGTTCGATCTAATATTGGAATTATTACAAATTCCAGAATGGATCATCTTGATGTTATGGGACCCGGACTTAAGAATGTAACACGCTCTCTTTGCAATACGATTCCCAAACACGGCGTTCTGTTTACTGCTGAGAAGAAAGTTTTTCCTATTATCCAAAAAGAAGCAAAAAAAGTTCATTGTGAGATCATTCAATCTGAGGACTCAGAAATTTCCAACGAAGATATGCAGGGATTTTCCTATATTGAACATAAAGAAAATGTTGCCCTGTCATTAAAGGTTTGTGAGCATTTTGGGATCGATAAAAAAACAGCTATAGAAGGTATGTATACTGCACTACTGGATATTGGGGCAATGGAGATCCATCTGAATAAGAGTAAAGATACAGAGTTGCATTTTGTTCATGCTTTTGCTGCTAACGATCCGGAATCTACAGAATTTGTTATCAACTCAGTAAAAGAACTTTATCCTCATACTCATGCCGTTGCCATCGTATTAAGTACAAGAGCAGATAGAATATTCCGTTCCAAACAGCTTATTCGTATGCTTAAAGTTATAGAATATGACCACTTATATTTGATTGGTGAACAATCTGATACAATATACTCTTATGCATTAAGCAACAAGTTGGATAAAAATAAAATTACTAATTGCGGTTGGATAACAGGACTTAAGTTGACAAATTGTGCAGTAAAATTACCAGCGAAAGAGATACTTATGCTGGGTATTGGTAATATTGGTGGAAACGGTGGAGTGATTGTAAATTATTATTCTAAAGAGATGATAATGAAAATTTTCGTTGGCAATTTGCCAAAAGATGTTGAAAAAAAGTCTTTGAAAGCTTTATTTTCGGATTATGGAAATGTAAAAGCTGTCAACATCCTCACCTATAAGATTAATGGTGAATCAAGAGCATATGCGTTTGTTGATTTGCCGAAAAAGGAAGCTTGGAAAGCTATTATTGCGCTTGATAAGAAAGAATATTTTGGTAATGTTTTAAGTGTACATCAAGCACGTTTTAGAAATCATGACAGGAGAGGACCAGATAGACATGGAGGAAGACGCAAAACAGATCTTCCTGAAATTAAATCTAATTGATTATTTATTAAAAAGAGGAAAAATGCAGATCTTTATTAGAAATATTTATAATAAAATAAATCAAGTTAATAAAAAAAGGAATAAAAATGTTTGAAGTAGCAATTGGTTTAGGAGTATTGATTAGTTTGTTCTTTTTAGAGACTTTTGGAGCAGCTGCCGGTGGAATTGTGGTTGCTGGTTATGTTGCTATGTATTTACATCAGCCCATCACTATTTTGGCAACGTTATCAATTAGTCTTATCGTGTTTATAATTGTTAAATTTCTTGGAAATTTCATGTTTATTTACGGCAGAAGACGAATGGTAATAACTGTACTTCTCGGATTTATCATTGGTTGGATGGCTAGATATTATGGTATTTTTGCTAATCTATCATCAGATTATTCTGTTAATGTAATTGGATTTATTATCCCGGGTCTTATTGCTAATGCGATGGAAAAACAAGGGATTGTGAAAACACTTTCTATCATGGTTGTAGCAGCTGTGATAGTACGGTTTCTACTGATATTGATATTCGGTGGAGAAATCATAGGATAAGGAGAATCATGTTTATTCCCAGTGCAAAATCTAAATTAAGTCTAATTCTATTAATGCTTGTTGCAATAGCATTATTTATTTGGGTAGAAAATTCACGAGTTTTTATTAGTGATAAATATTATGAAGAGAAGCTCACAGCAGCAAAGTTGATGCAGAGTGCTGAGTTGGCTATCAAAGAATATAGAAATTCCGAAGGAATTTATATTGATGAAGTGAATGATCCGAATAGGACTGCAATGATCGGTGATAAACAATCTCCAATTGTTACAGATCGTGGTGATCTTACTTCTAAACTTACGAGTTTAAATCCGAATTTCGCTGCAGTGATCGTGGAGATGTTCAAAGAATCGAATTTGAAAAAAGGTGACAAAATAGCGATTAGTTATACAGGCTCTTTTCCTGCATTAAATATCGCTGTTTTAAGTGCTTCAAAGGTTTTAGAATTAGAACCCATCATCATCTCCTCGGTTGGAGCTTCTATGTTTGGAGCTACAGATCCCGAATTTACATGGCTTGATATGGAAGAATTTTTTATCCAACAAAATATATTTGAATATAAAAGT
>JAUVKM010000258.1 GCA_030596265.1 Candidatus Cloacimonadota bacterium | reverse complement strand
CAAATAACCTTGCGAATGGTTTTAGACATCTTGTTTTTCTTGACCTTCGCAATGGTTAAATAGACATTTGTCTCATCTCGTAAAAGCCCCTCTCTTAGGCGTTGGCTTCGCATTTTGCGAAACATCGCTTTACTTGAGAGCTAAACCAGAAGAGAGGGGTTGGGGTGAGTTCGGGTGAGGTAAGGTAATTATGAAAAAATTTATATCGTTGATTTTTATTCTTTTCATTTTATATTTATCATATTTTATTTTCCATTCCTCTCTTGCATACGCAATTGAAGTAGGCGGTCACCTCACCGAAGACACAACCTGGTCACCGGATAACAACCCATATCTTGTCACTTCCGGTATCTATGTAGATGCTGGTGTTACTTTAACAATTTTACCTGGAACAATTGTAAAATTTAATTCAGCTTATTACGATGATCTAAGCGATGATCAATTTTACTTTCACAATGGTGAAGAACCGATAGCAAAATTCATACGTGTAGAAGGTAGAATAATTGCTGAAGGAACAGAACAGGATAGCATTATATTTACCAGGATGCAAGATGAACAATATTACCATTGGGGGGCAATCTATCTTCCTGAAGGAGCGGAAACAAGTTCCTTCAAACATTGTGTTTTTGAGTATGCTGCTGTTACCGGTTTTTCATTGTCAGAACAAGTTAGAGCTGCTATTGCTATATGGAATGGATCAGCTATTATAGAAGAATGTTCATTTATTGATAACGACAAAGCTGTTAGCATTGAACGTAATATAATCAAAATATCCATTATAAACAGTTACTTTGATTATGTTGAATTTCCGCATCCAAATATTACCACTGTTTCTGGAACTCGCTTTATTCTAATACGACATATTTCCAATGTAGATACAGGAGTTCCGTTGATAGCAGATAATATATTTAATAATGGTTCTGCTATTTCTTCTTATAACTCAATTTGTTTTATATACAATACAATTGATTCTGTACCCTACGATCGTGATGGAATGTATTTATCTGATTCACCTAAAGGAAATTACATTTATAATAATGAATTTGGTAGTTGTGATAAGGGTATTTTTTCATTATCTTCTGGAAAAGTTTTTAATAATATATTATCTAATGCTAGATTATGTGCTTCAAGCTATCTGGAAGTTTTTAATAATATTGGCTTCGGTGGAGACACAGGTATAATAGTAACCTACAGAAATGAATCAAATACTAGTAATTTATCCATTAACAATCAATATGCATTTGGTGGATACTTTAACGGTTATTATAACAATTGTATAATACTTGGTAATGAAGAGTTAACACAATATGGCGTATCAGGCAATCCCATTTTCCGAAACTGCATAATTGATTTTCCTTTAGATTATCCTTTAATTGACGGTGGAGGAAATATTATAGTAGATTCCTTGCAGGCACAATCTATTTTTGTGGATATCCAGAACGGTGATTTTCACCTCATCGAAGGCAGCCTGGCCATAGATGCAGGATTTGATACACTTGGTTATTATTATCCGTTTGATATGGACTACAAACACAGAGTTTGGGATGGAGACAATAATGGAACTGTAATAATCGATATTGGTCCTTACGAATTCGGTTCACCAGCATTTGGTGGTATTGAGGGTTATACATACAATCCCACAACCGGAGATCCGGTAGATTATGTTTTGCTAAAGATCAATAACCAACCAGGTGAATTTACTTTTACAGACAGCATCGGCAATTTTGAATACAAACTCCCCGCTGGGATTTATGATGTTTATGCAGAACGAGTTTTTTATGAAGATGTAGTTGAATATCAGATCGAAGTAATTGATGGTGAATTTACCCAAATTGCAATTCCAATGTTTGAAATAGTTGATGCGGCAGAACAAACAATCCCTAATCCCTCATCCCAAATTTCTAATTTGATGAACTATCCAAATCCATTTAATCCGACTACAACAATCAGTTTCTCCTTACCGGAAGATGGTGATGTAGAATTGTCAATCTATAATGTTAAGGGTCAAAAGGTAAAAGATCTTTCCCCGAGCTTGTATCATGCTGAGCTTGTCGAAGTACGAGGGAAAACAAGATATAGTGTTGTGTGGAACGGAACTAACGAAAACAATCAACCTGTAAGCTCAGGTGTTTATCTTTGTAAAATTAAAGCTGGTGATCAAGAATCAGTAAAACGGATGCTCCTCCTTAAATAATACGGCGGACATGTATTGTTGAAATAAAAAAGCCTTCCAACAGTTGCTGGAAGGCTTTTATTATTATAACTTAGATTAGTTCTGTTCGATTGCAGCTTGAGCAGCAGCTAATCTTGCTATCGGTACTCGGTAAGGAGAACAACTAACGTAATCCATTCCTACAGTGTTACAGAACTTTACAGATTTAGGTTCACCACCATGTTCACCGCAAATACCAACTTTAAGATCAGCATTTGCACTACGACCTTTCTCTGTTGCCATTTGCACAAGTTGTCCAACACCTTCTTGATCTAGAACCTGGAAAGGATCATCTTTTAATATTCCCTTTTCTAAGTAGATTGGAAGGAATTTACCGGCATCATCACGGCTGTAACCGAAAGCCATTTGAGTTAGGTCATTTGTTCCAAAACTGAAGAACTCAGCTTCTTTACCAATTAGATCTGCCGTAAGTGCAGCACGTGGAATCTCTATCATTGTACCTACTAAATATTCAATAGTTTTACCTGTCTCTTCAAATACTTTTTTTGCTGTTTCATTAATGATAGCAGCTTGCAATCTATACTCTTCCACAGTTCCAATAAGTGGAACCATGATTTCAGGTTTTGGGTCGAATCCAGCTTCTTTCACGTTGATAGCAGCTTCGATGATCGCACGAGCCTGCATTTCTGTGATTTCAGGATAAGTATTCCCCAGTCGGCAACCGCGGTGTCCCAGCATTGGATTGAATTCATGAAGTGAATCAATTTTTGCTTTAACATCGTCTACAGAGATTCCCATTTCGTCAGCCATTTCCTGCTGATTAGCAGTTTCGTGAGGTACGAACTCATGTAGTGGAGGATCCAAAAGACGCACGGTTACTCCAAATCCAGTCATCTCTGTAAAAATACCTTCAAAGTCAGTTCGTTGGAATGGAAGTAATTTTGCCAAAGCTTCACGGCGTCCGGCTTCATCATCCGCAAGGATCATTTCACGCATTGCTTTAATTTTTTCACCTTCAAAGAACATGTGTTCTGTACGACAGAGACCAATGCCTTTAGCACCGAATTCACGAGCTACTTTTGCATCGTTTGGTGTATCTGCATTTGTACGAACATACATTCGAGTAAATTTATCAGCAAGTTCCATTAGTTTCCCAAAATCTCCACTAAGTTCAGGATCGATCGTTGCGATCTTTCCTTCGTAAACTTCACCGGTAGATCCGTTCAATGAAACCCAATCACCTTCCTTATAAGTTTTACCATCC
>JAUVKM010000135.1 GCA_030596265.1 Candidatus Cloacimonadota bacterium | reverse complement strand
GAATACGCAACTCTTTTGGATTCTGTAATAACACAATCAGGTGCGCAAACTGCTTTTTTCTTTAGCTGGTCCTTTGAGAGTGTATTTGATGAGATGATCGAGCAGCAGTCAGCAGCTTACAATTTTATTGGGAATGAACTTGATGCACCAGTAATTCCAGTTGCCCGAGCTTGGCAGTTCTCCCTTCAGCAAGATCCAGATCTGAATCTTTTCATGGCTGATGGTAATCATCCCAACGTTCATGGAACCTATCTTGCCTGCAGTTCATTTTTCGCATTTTTGTGGGATGAAACTCCAGTTGGAGCGCTTTATGTAAATGATATTTCAATAACTGTAGAAGAGGCATTATTCCTACAAACCATTGCCTGGGAAACATACGAGATTTACGGACAGTAACTTAATAATATCTTTTTGACAGGATAAACAAGATTTACAGATATAATTTAATTCTGTCATACTGAGTGGAATATAAGTATCTACTTACAATTCTTAAAACGAAGAGACTATGGAAATATTTACTTAATAATCTATTCTTCCTGTGGAGAACAGTGTGCGAGTTCCGTCAGAAAGATGATATTTTAAATTTAAAACCTAAGAAGATTTCTTCACCATTATTTTAGGAGGATCATTTTTCTCGTCTTTTCGAAATTCTCTGATTTCAATTTATAAAAATAAATTCCTGACGAAACGGGTTTGTCGTTATCATCTGTTCCGTTCCAAACAACTGAATATTGTTTTTCCCCTCGTACTTCGACAGGCTCAGTATGACATAAGCTCGGTGAAAGATCTTTCACTTTCTGTCCTTTAATGTTATAGATTCCAAGAGTCACAAACGAGGATTTTTGTGTTACAGAAAAGGAAATTGTTGTAGTTGGATTGAAAGGATTGGGGAAGTTCTGATAAATTGCGGTTACTGTTGGTAATAATTCTTGTGCTGATGAAACATCTTCCACAATTATATCCCACTCGAAGTTGAGTGTGTTTCTAGAAGGTGGTTGATAATTATCTGTAACTTCCAAAGTAATTGCATAAGAACCTGCCGAGTTCTCGTCTGCGTAAAAGATATAGCTGCTGTCAGTGGAGACGATTTCTCCATCCAATTCCCAGCTATACTCTATTGGATTACCGTCGGGATCGTTGGCAAGGATGTAGAAATTGATACTGTCTCCTTCTGATATGGTGAGTGATCCCGGTTCCGGATAGATCTCTTCAACAACAATGTATTGATCCTGGTGATAGTAGAAAGCACCCATATCGATTATTGTATTATCTGGATCGAATGGAAAGTTTGGATCACCTGCATCTATACATGGAGAAATTGACTGTAAATGATTATCTCCATTTGTAGTATCTACAAATAAAGGATCACTATCAATATTACCTTCCAGCCAGTTTACAATACCGTTATTGTTCGTTACGATACCGGTTTCTCCACCCTCTATATCTGAATATGAGATTACGATTGTATTAGGGTCAAAATATGAGGAAAAATAGATCTCTTCTGGTGAGTCATTCCACATAATACAATTAACTAAAATCGGATTGGAATCATGTTCACAGAAAATTCCGCCACCATAATAAGTAGCAGAATTACCTGTTATAGTAACATTTATTAAACTCGGATTGGAAGAAGAAAAACAGTAAATCCCACCACCTTGTCCATTAGACCCGTAAACAGAATTACCTGTTATTGTTACATTCTGTAGAATTGGGTTAGAATGATCATTACAGAAAATCCCGCCACCCTTTCCGCTATAAGTAGAACCGGAAGCTTGATTCTCTGAAATTACTACATTTTCTAAACTTGGGCTAGATTGAAAACAGTAAATCCCACCACCATAACTATTATTCCACTCTAAACTAAAACAAAAATTACCTGATATTATTAAATTTTCTAAAGTTGGGCTAGATTGAGAACAGTAAATCCCACCACCTTCTTCTTCATAACCTAAACCATTTGTTATCGTAAAACCGCATAAAACAGCAGTTGAACCTTCACCATTGTTAAAAGCTACAACCCTACCACTACTATTCCCATCGATAATGGTTGAAGAAATATATGAAGAATCCACAGTTGTTAAATATAACGAAGCAACTGTAATAAGTTTTCCGTTGTAGTTAATGTTTTCCACATAAGTTCCGGGTTGTACAAGCACTGTGTCACCATTTGCTGCTGCATCAATACCGGCTTGTATAGAGGGTTGGTCAGCCGGTACATTAATAGTTACAGCATTAATAAAAGTGAATAACAATAAAAATAAAATTGTTAAGATTTTTTTCATAAAAACCTCCAAAGAACGCTCGATCTTTCAGATTTACTCAAATCAAAATCACATCATTGAAAATATTTTTAATAATTTTTTAAGTATAAAGTCAATAAAACAAACATCATGTCAAGTATTTCATTACTTATTTGTTTTATATATAACAGATTGCACTTATTTTGTTTTATATTCAAAATTTCAATTTACCAAATCCTTGACATCATTATTTACAAATTAACTTTTGTTTTGCGCTGAAGTAAAGGATTCTAAAGCTTTATAAAAAGTTATGATACTTTACCGACAGGGTATTTTTGGAAATGGAAATATCTCCCGTGTTTGGAAAGGCGAGAAAAAGTTGAATTTAGTGTAACAATTCTCTCGTCTTAAAAAAAATAATATTTTAAAAAAGGTTTTATGAGCTGGTTAAGAAAATATTCATCTCAGGATCTGCTGTATATAGCTATAATGAGTGCTTTGGGATTGGCAGCCAAACCGATTATAACTCCACTGATTCATCTCATATCAGCTCCATTAATGATACCAGGCGGTTCGCTTGCAGGTGGCTTGTATATGATGTGGATAGCACTAGCAATTGCAATCGTGAATAAACCCGGTGCAGGATTATTGGTTGGTATCACCCAGGCTATTGTAATGCTGAGTATGGGATATTTTGGAAATCACGGTGCGGTCTCACTTATAAGTTATACAATGCCAGGATTAATGGCAGAGATTGTTTCACTATTCTTTAAAAATAAGAGTATTTTAACTTTTCACGTTCTCATTGTTACTGTAGCCAATCTTACCGGTGCAGTTATTGTAACCATAATCGTAATGCGGCTTGCAGCAATTCCATTCATAATTTCACTCATTGCTGCTGCTATTTCCGGAATTGTGGGCGGTATTATTTCATATTCGATGTTCAATAAACTGAAAAAATATAATATAGTATAGGATGGAAAATGAAGCTAATAATAACTGGAATAATTCTATTTGTGAGTACTATGCTCTTTTCAATTGAGCTTGTAGATTCAGATAGAATAATAAACTTAGAAAGATCGAAACTGGATAGTTATGAAAAAATTGAAATAGCTACCCACCGTAATAAAGATGGAGAAGAGAAAAAAGATAATTGGGTTGGTGTGAAACTCACCGATATTTTACAAGAATACGATATTTCCAATTATGATAAATTATGTTTTATCTCAACCGATAATTATCTTGTACGAGTTACTAAAGATGATATATTAAATAATAATGGCATTTTAGCTTTAGGCAGGAATGGTAAGACACTCGACGATGAACATATTCGTCTTGTAATTCCGGAAATTAGAGATATGTTCTGGATTCAAGATATCAGTACAATTAAAACTGAATCAATTTCCGATATGCCTTTCCCCCATACAATTTACTTTGCAGAGCCAATTTTACTTAACACACGAATTAGAGATGAACTTCCTCCTTTTGTTAAGGTGAGTGGTTATACTTTTTCTGAGATCATGTCTCAAGCATTTCCATTTCTTAAAGATGAAATGCTTATAGTTGGGAAAGATGGGGTAAAACATAGTTTAGATTATGATAAATATTTAAGGAATGCTGTTTTGATAACAAATGGTGATTCATTTGATTTGAAAAGCCCCGATATGCCGGCAGGTATGTGGATAAAAGATTTGGCTTATGTTCAGATCTTTGATGTTGCAGTTATCTTCCAAAGTCACTTCAAATCGCTCAAAAACGTGAACAGCATACTCAATTGGAAAAATTTCCCCGAAGAAGTGATTCTCCATTTTAGCGAGAATACTAAAAAGCAAAGTTCAAATGAAAATTTTAATACTGGAAATTGGAGTGAAGCAGAATGGCTGGAATGGTAAAAAGAGTTTCAATATTATTTTTTATTTTGTCTCTTTTTGCATGTTCACAAAATAATTTGATCGTTACAGGAAATATTGTGGATGGAGCAGAAATCAGCAATGAAGGAAGACTTGATGAGATTCTTGAGGATATAGTCTCTTCTGCAAAATATGCACTTTTAATCGGCTCTGATGGAACTGCTGCTTTAATAACATCGCGAAGTTTTTCTAAAATTCACATACAAAAAGATAAGGATGGTTGGAATTCCAAAGCAAATAACTTACCGGTAGTTTGCAATATCTGTAATCTTAAAGAGATTTGCGTTTATTCCAGGACTTCAATTGAAAATAACCATTTCTCAGATCGCTTGAATTATTTTGAATTTTTAGGACAAAGTAGCAAGAATGGATATTATGCCAGGAAATATAAGGAATTAGGTAGAGAATAGCGATGAAGAAAACTATTTTAATTCTTATAGTTCTTATAATAATTCTTCTTACACTTATTATTTATCAAAAAAGTAAAGTAACAGACGAAGAAGGAATTAAGATAATTTATAAAGACCGAGAAATATTTCTCTCATATTCTAAGATAAGCTCAAATGGACAAGTTAGTTTTACAACAAAACGAGGTGATAAATTTAATGGTTTCGATTTTACAGATGTTCTTCAAATATTAAAAATTCCAACTGATATTAGAACTGAATATATTTTTCACTCTAAAGATGGTGGTACTCTTAATTTAACTAAAGAAGAAAATGAAACCTGTTATCTAGTATTTCAGGAAGATGCGACAGGTCAGTTTATCCGATTGGTAATACCAACTGATGAGTTTAGTCAGCGTTGGATCAAATATCTTGTAGCAATTGAAATAGAAAAATGATAGAACTTAAAAACATCTCCTTTCGATATAATACGAATTCTCCTTTATTGATAAATAATTTTTCATTCTTAGCAGTAAAGGGAGATATAATTGCTGTTTGTGGTGATAGCGGAACCGGTAAAACCACGCTTTTGAATATTATTTGCAGTGTAATCCCTAAAATATTTCCCGGAGATCTATCAGGAACTATTTCCCACATTAATATTGATATTTCCGAGCTGTCTCTTCCCGAAGTTGCACCCCGAATTAGTTTGCTAATGCAGCATCCCGACAACCAGCTATTTTTTCCTACAGTTGAGCAGGAGCTTGCTTTTGCTCCGGAAAATCTTAAAATTTCAGCAAAGAACATTATCATGCGAATTGATGATGTTCTTGCCAAACTGGATATTGAAGACCTGCGACATAAAGAAACAGCTTCTCTCTCGTTTGGGCAGAAAAAATTGGTTACACTTGCATCTATCCTTACACTTTCACCCGATGTATATTTATTGGATGAACCATTTGCCGGACTTTCACAAAAATATATAAAACTAATTTCAGATGAGATCAAAATTCTAGCTGATAATGGGAAAATAATATTTCTTGCAGGTCATACAAATGATATTATTCAATTCGCAAATAAAACAATTGAAATGGAAAATCTGAATGAAAAGCATTAGAATTAATGATCTTTCATTTGCATACCAACTTGAAAATCCTATTTTTACAAATACTTCACTTGAGCTTCCATTTAATGAGATCACATTTCTAAAAGGAGCAAATGGATCAGGGAAGACAACACTTTGCCGCATTCTCAGTGGTTTGGAAAAGAGATATACTGGTTCAATCCATATTAACGATTTAGATCTCAAACGATTTTCTTTTACTGAACGAGCAAAATCGATTATATATCTTAAACAAGAACCATTATCTAATATTGTTGCCGCTACTCCAGAGGAGGATCTCACTTTATGGCAGCATGGTTTCGATAAGCATCCCAATGAATCGTCTCCTGAACTAAGAAAAAGAGTAATGGAAAGATTAAGAATTAAAGATCTTAAAAATAAGCCATTCTGGGAATTGAGTGGCGGACAAGTAAAGCGGGTTGGATTAGCTGCACTTCTAATAAACTATGATAAATACTGGATCCTTGACGAACCGATATCAGGACTAGATAATACACTAATCAGGATATTTATAGAGATATTAGAAGAGAGGAAGGCTTTGGGAAAAGGTTGTCTTATCATATCTCACAAAGAAGATAAATTCCTGAATCTTATTGATAAAAGTTATTTT
>JAUVKM010000068.1 GCA_030596265.1 Candidatus Cloacimonadota bacterium | reverse complement strand
TAAGCGTTGCGCTTTTCTTTTTAAAAGATAAACTATTTTTCATAATTGTCCAATCACCATATAAATTATGAAGAACAATGACGATTTTTGTTTTTCCAGATCTGTTTTTCAATGTAACTTTCATATCACGTTCGTATATCCTGTTAGATATTTTTCTACGCTCTATTGTAATGGTTTCAGCAACCAGGTCAAAGGCATTTCCTGTGGTTAGAAGGATCTCTTCATCTTTTGCAGTATGATCAAGATTGTCTTCTCCAATGAACTCTAGCTCGTTATCTGCATCATCTTTTTTGTATATTTTTACTATACCTTTTGGTAAAGGAATTCCTAAGCCATCTTTTTTGGAATTTATGAATTTAATCTTACTTTGAACATCTGTAGAACCTGTGTTGTATTCGTATCTTGATTCTGCATTAACTATTTTTGTAGGAAAAAGTCGTAGTTGTTTAGTTTGGTTATTATTAATATTTACATTTTCACTGAGAGTATACATATGAAAATCGTGAAATGCTTTCTCTGCAAAATCGGGAGCCCCAGCAGCAGCTTTTTCCAATGCGAATCTTGTAAAAGAGTCCTGCTCGTATTGCTGTGTTATCTTTTGTACATCGCCGGCAATAAGTTTGAGTTTTGTATCTAAAAAGGCTTTGCCTGTCTTATTGATTATCGTAACCCAACTGTTGATCTCAAGTTTACTAATATCTTCATTCCAGACAGTATTATATGTAACATCCCATTTCATGCCTGTACAAATATATGAAAAATCAATTGGGAATTTTCCTGCTTTAGGTGCATTCAATCGCCAATGAAGAGTTGGTTTGAGAAAGAAATTTTTTGGAAGTTCTGCCAGGCTGATGTTTCTTATTTCATCTCTCTGGATAAGAATCAGCTTATTCGTATTATTCTCAATTATTCCAATTGTAGAACTGTCATTGAATTGCAATTTACCAAAGAACTTTGTATCATCTTCAGCAATTATCTCAATATTTTTTCCAATATATTTTTCTAATATTTTAGAAGTATTAGCCAGATCATATTCATAATTCTGTGAAAAGATCTCAATATTGCCTTTAAGAGGTTTAATGATAACTGAATTTGTCTCTATTGTACTCGGAATATCATCCATAAAATAGCTTTGAATTCCTTTTGAGAGTGTAAGGTCAATTGATGAGCGCACCAACGAAAAATTCTCATTGTAAATTGTTACCTGATTTTTTGCATTAAGGCATGTGATCAGGAATATGATTAAAATAATTATTCTAATTTTCATTTGTTCTCCATTACTAATTTATTATTTGTTTGATTTTAGATACAATCATATCAATACCGATCTTATTTTGACCGCCTTCCGGTATGATGACATGAGCATATTTTTTACTTGGCTCCACAAACTCGATGTGCATTGGTCTAACTGTGGAAAGATATTGTTCTACAACAGATTGAAAGTCTCTTCCACGTTCACTTATATCACGCTGGATCCTTCTTAATATTCTAATATCTGCATTAGTATCAACAAATATTTTTATATCCATCATGTTCCTTAATTCTACATTTTCAAAAATTAGAATTCCTTCAATAATAATAAGTTTCGTAGGTATTTTTGTTATAGTTTTTTCTAATCTTGTATGTGTTTTAAAATCGTAAACCGGCATCTGGATTATTTGATTATTTTTGAGTTGATTTACATGTTGTATTAGAAGTTCATTATCAAGAGTATTTGGATGGTCGAAATTTATTTTATTTCGTTCTTTAGGTGGAAGATGCCCAAAATTCTTATAATAACTATCTTGTGGGATTGTAGTAATTTTATCCTTAACTTCACTTTGAATTGCATCTGTAATGGTGCTTTTACCAGAACCTGTTCCACCGCAAATTCCAATTACAACGGGAGATTTCATTAATCTTTACTCCTTTATCTCAAATTCATTTAAGAGTTATGCAATAATATGAAAATAATTGTCTTTCTGAGGATAAACTTACATAGGCATTCGACGAAGAATCTCATTATAAGTGGAGATCCTTCCTGAGAACAACGTGCAAGATTCGTCAGGATGACAAAAACACTCTATTAAGCAGAACTCATCTAATTTTATTTGCCTTATAAATTGCAACATTAAGTCCTGAATCTATATTCAATGTTACATTATCGAAAAGTCCACTGCTTTCAATGTAGTCAAGATATTCTTTAATTGAATCTTTATGTGAAATAATATTATCTGCAATTATTATTGCATTGTCTTTTAGTTTACTAATCAGTATTTTAATGTAATCAATATAATTGATCTTTCCGGCATCAATGAAAACAAAATCGAATTTATCAAGTAATTCAGGAATTATCAATTCTGCTTTTCCAAACCTTTGAATTATGTTTTTTCTGTTCTTTAGGTTTTTCTTAGCCAATTGAAATCTGTCTTTATCAACCTCAATTGTATCTATAACGGCATCATAAGATTCAGCAGCAATAGATAACCAAAAAGTAGAAAATCCGTTTGAAGTTCCAATTTCTAAAATATGTTTAGGTTTCTTTATCTTTACAAATGTATACAGCAATTCGGCTGTATCCTGTGGTATATTCCATAAACGCCGGATATTATTCCTTTGAACTTCGAATCTTGCTAATTCATGTGTATATTTTTCTTTTATTCTTTCCATCTATATTTTCCAAATGTTCCCTTTAATCCAAATAAAACAAAATATGGAATATAGATCAATTCAGCGATAGGGAAGACCCACATTAATTTTAGCCTCTTTATTTTTGCCAAAAACAAGGTTAATAATAGAAATTCCGGAATTATCTTTAGAAAGAAAATAACTATAAATAAAGTTATTGAAATATCAGCAAATAAAAATCCCAAAACGCATCCTATAAAAATCAAATAGTATACAAAGATATATAACGTCATTATTTTTACCGGTGTTGTATAATAACGCCATTTGGAACCACGCCGTGTTTCTTGTTGAATTTGAGAATCGCTAGTTTCATCTCTACCTGTATTCACAATAGACTGGGTATGGAACATAAACTTCATTCTGCGTGCGATTTTCCCCATTTTTTGTATCATCAGAATATCATCTCCGGATCTAATCTTACCAATATCACCGAATCCACCAACTTTATAAAACAACTCTTTCCGATAAGCCATATTTCCGGCAGTAATTGTAATTCCCCAATTCCAACCAAAACTTCCGGCAATCACTGCAAAGAGTGATGACCTTTCTAAATTCTTAAGGAATTTGAAGAAAGAATTTTTATAATGTATATAAGAATATCCTGCAACAATATCCGTATCATCAGTAAAATGATTATTGATCTGCTCGATCCAATTATTTGTTGGAACGCAATCAGCATCTGTGAATGCAAGGATATCATGCTTTGCTGCTCGAATTCCTATGTCTAGAGCTCCTTTCTTCCCTAAAAGGGATTTAGACTCATTTTTAACTTGAAGCAACGTGATATTGCTATTTTTAGATGTGTACTCTCTCACAATATTAACTGTATTATCGTCAGATCTATCATTAACAATTATTATCTCATAGTTTTCTTTTAGATAGTTCTGGTTTACTAAGGAGTTCAGCAGGTTGGGAAGATGTTTCTCTTCGTTTCTGGCTGCAATGATAATAGAAATTTTATTTATCTTTTCATTTTTTGTGTTCTCTAAAAATACAATTCCAATGAAAAAAGAGAATATGATTGTGAAATATAATAACGCAAATATGTAAATAGTAAGTTCCATAAATTCCATAATTCACAGCCGTTCTTGCAAAAACCTTGACCGTGAACCCCTTAAAATATTTTTCTATATCAAAAATTGGAATAATAGATATTTAGTCAATGAATGAGTTCTACATAATAGAGTGGTTTTGATACAATGTTGTTAAAAGAATGTCTTTGTGAGTAATCTTTCATTTTCAACAAACAAGGCAATCTTATGCTTTATAAACACTTGTATGTCTGAGATTATTTTGCACAAAAATCTTTGAGAGAAATCAGATATCCTGATAATCTCGTAATTAAAAATATAGTATACAAAACCTATTAGTCAATGATATTGGAGAGAAATTAATGGGAATGTTTCCAAAGATCATCTATAAAGTGAGGATCAAAGATAAACTAGTTGCACTTACTTTCGATGATGGTCCTCATCCTTTGTTCACAAATGAACTTCTTGATCTATTTAAAGAGAAGGGTATTAAAGCTACATTCTTTGTTACAGGAAGTAGTATTGAAAAACACAAAAAAATAATCAGCAGAATGATCGCAGGAGGACATGAACTTGGCAATCATTCATATTCACATAAAAATTTGATATTCAAGAAAAAGAGCATGATCAGGGAAGAGATAGAGAAGACAGACAGGTTATTACGTGAACTTGGTGTAAAAAGTGATATCCATTTCCGACCACCATTTGGCAGGTTTTTGTTTGCAGCATCTGCGGTTCTAGCATCTTTAAATAAAAAAGTAATTATGTGGAATGTTCCAACTAGAGACTTTAAAGAGAACGATTCAAATGTGATCTTGAAAAGAATCTACAAACGTATCAAACCCGGTTCAATAATTGTATTACATGATTCTGGCATAGAAAGACCTGGAAAGAAAATAGACAGACAAGCTACAATCAATGCAGTAAAAGTGCTTATTGAAGAATTACCAAAAAGGGGATACAAATTTAAAACAGTATCGGAATTAATTAATTATTGAGTCGGTATCTTCGATAAAGCTTGCTATTGTAGGTGATTCTCTTTTAATATCATCTAAAGTTGGATTTGTTATTACCTTCTTGCCTTTAACTTCTTCAAGGGTGAAATCAACTTTAATTTTGAGATTGAAATGTTTTGTAAAGATATCGGAAATTATTACTTTTTCATCCTTTAACATATTAAAAGCTAATGAATTAGCAGATGCTAAGTGAAGGAAATTATTAGATAGATTACGTATTTGACACTTAATAAAGTAATTAGCTACAATAGGTTTCTGTTTTGAAAGCACTTTAGCTATATCATCTAAACTTTCTTCAACAGCTTCAATTGTTAGTTTATCGATCTTTGGTTTTTCCTGATCTGCTTCTTTTTGAATTTCAGCTTTTACTTCCTCTGTTTTTTCATGCATTATTGTAGTTTGCTGCTCCTGAATAGTAACCTTTTCATCTTGAACCGGCTGCATACGAATTGGCTGAACCTTAGCTGGTTCCACCTGGACTGGCTTCCCTGTATTTATAGAATCAATTAGTTTATCAAGAGATTGAAGTTCAGATAAGCGAGATATCTTTATGAATGCCATTTCTGCTACAAGAGTGGCATTACTACTGCTCTTAATATCCATTTTGGTTTTAATTAGTATCGTCATAATGTATAAAAGGTCGCCATCTTCAAATTTATCTGAGATTTCCAGCATTTGTTTTCTGTTCGCTTCTGAGATCGTTGGAATTTCAATCTTCAATTTAAGTAAAAGCAGATTCCGGATGTAATCGAGCATTCCATTTAGGAATTCCTGAATATCATTTCCTTTTTCTAAAATATCATGTAATAATTCAATAATACCAGATGCATTTTTTTCTGTAACGTAAAGAAGGATCTTATAAAAAACATCGGTATGTACGATCCCGAAGATCGTGAGCACATCAACAAGTGAGATATATTCTTTACCATAAGCAATGACCTGATCCATTAAAGAAAGAGCATCACGCATACTGCCGTCTGCCTTTTTACCAATTGCAAATAAGGCTTCTGGGTCAATTGATATTCCATCAAGCTTACAAATGGAACTTAATCTATCTATAATGGCAGGAATTGGAATTCTTTTAAAGTCAAAGCGTTGACATCTGGAAATGATAGTGGGAATAACTTTATGCGGTTCAGTTGTAGCAAAAATGAAAATAATGTTTTCCGGAGGTTCTTCCAATGTTTTAAGAAGTGCATTAAAAGCATTCTTAGAAAGCATGTGCACCTCATCGATGATGTAAATTTTATTCCGTGAAGTTGAGGGAGCGTACATCAACTCTTTCTGAAGATCACGAATATCTTCTACACCGGTATTGGAAGCACCATCGATCTCAATAACGTCAGATGAATTACCTTGAGTGATCTCAGTACAGTTCTGACAAACATTGCAAGGTGTTGTTGTTGGACCGTCATTAAGGCAGTTCAAGCTTTTAGCAAAGATCCTTGCTAATGAAGTCTTACCAACTCCTCGGGGTCCTGTAAAAAGATATGCCTGTGCCGTTCTATCCATTTCAATTGTGTTCTTAAGTATCTTTGTTATATGATCTTGAGCATAGACTTCATCAAATGTTTGTGGTCTGTATTTTCTTGCTAATATTAAATATGCCATTCATTCCTCATTATCCAGATTTCATTTTTTGGAATTTCCATTACAGCTTATATTTGTCAATTAAAAATCTTTCAATTATCATTGAAATTGAATTAACTTAAACTATAGGAGTGGATTTACTTTTTTCTTGACTCTCAAGAAGGTGTTTTTTTTCTTCAAACGCATATGCAGAAGTGGCGGAATTGGTAGACGCGCTAGGTTCAGGATCTAGTGAGCAATAGCTTGTGGGGGTTCGAGTCCCCCCTTCTGCACCAATTTTAAGTTACAATAATTTTTATATTATTCTCGTTAACAAGTTGGACTTGTTAACGCAAATGCTTTGTAAGTTTTACTTACGGATATGTTTACTATCTTTTGAAGTGCAACTTCAGGATCAATTATGAAAGTTGAACTCCTGCTAATCCTCTTTAACAAAGAGGATCATAAGATGCTGCTGAGAGAATTTCACTTTCTGCTCTCCTTCCAAAGCTTCTGCTAAGAAAGGAAATAATATTTGAAGCTTTTGCTTCATATTTCATAATACTATATATTACATAAAAAATAAATGCTCGATCAGAATTCTCAGTCCGATACCAATTAGAATTGTTCCACCGATAAATTCGATCTTTCTTTCGAATAATGATCCAAATCTTCCACCGATATAAACTCCCAGTAAGGAAAGTAAGAATGTAACTATGCCAATAATTATCACCGGTAGTATAATTTGAACTTGCAAAATAGAAAAACTAAGCCCAACAGCTAAGGCATCGATGCTTGTGGCAATAGCTAGAATGAATATGGTTGTTAAGTTATTGGGATCACAATTGTCTTCAGTCTTTTCAATCAGGAAAGATTCATAGATCATCTTACCGCCTATGAATGTAAGTAATCCAAAAGCAACCCAGTGATCGAAAGCTGCAATATATTGTTGGAAAGTGGATCCTGCTAACCAACCCAGCACCGGCATTAGTGCCTGAAAACCACCAAAAAACAAAGCTACACGCAAAGCATGTCCAACCTTAAAACATTTTAATGTAACTCCGCTGGCAATCGAGACTGCAAAGGCATCCATTGCTAAACCGAGAGCGATTATTATTATTGTAAATAAATTCATTAAATCTCCAGTAACAAAACTTAAAG
This sequence comes from Candidatus Cloacimonadota bacterium, assembly GCA_030596265.1. The sequence continues at coordinate 1,413 of JAUVKM010000068.1, read as the reverse complement.
TATAAGATAAATAGTAAATGATTTTATACAAGCTCATCAAAATATTCTCGTTAACAAGTTGGACTTGTTAACGCAAATGCTTTGTAAGTTTTACTTACGAATATGTTTACTATCTTTAGAAGTACAACTTCAGGATCATTTGTGTTCGCAAGTGCAACTTGCGAACAAGAAATGTATAAATTTTGAACTTGACTTTCAATAGTTATAATTTCAATTTCACAACAGGATTAAAAATGAAATCATATAATATTAAATTAGCTAAAGAAAGATTTGAAGAATTGATTGATGATACACTTAATCATGATGAGATTATCAGAATTAATAGTAACACCGCAAATGCAATTATTATTTCAGAAAACAAATGGAATTCAATTAAAGAAACGCTATTTCTTCTCTCGATTTTAGGTATGAGAGAATCAATTAAGAATGGCATGAATACTTCTTTGGATGAGTGTAGTGGGGAAGTGAAGTGGTTATAGAGAAGATCGCTAAGATAATTCGGATGAAGACGCATTATGAAAGAGGATTCTAAATTGGAATATTCTTATTTCTAGGTTCATTAAGAAATTCCGTAAATATTTTTTCAGATTCCGCAATACTTGCGAGTTTTAGATTTAATGTTTTTGCAACTAAGAATTGAGTTAAATCATAAAAAATCCATATTTCTTTTGGATAAGAACTGAATTCTGGTACAATTCCATCATGTACAATTGTGTTTCTAATTGTAACCAAATCTTGTAATTTTTCATTTTGATATTTATTATACTCAAAATTATAATTAATTAATAAATCTGATAATTTTTTTTTTGCTGAAATTCTTTTCATTTGATTTTCGGTCTTACAAGATTTATTGTGTAAATAGTAAAGATGCTCCCAAATAATAAAAGAATTCATATACTGAGATTCTCTACTCTGCAACTTTAGCGCTTCTTTTAATAATTTAAGATGTGATCCATTATTATATTTTTGAAGCCAAGCTTCTTTTTTAATTGTTGTTAAAATCTTTTTAATTGCTCTATAGTAAGGAATTCCTGAATATGTTTCTATGATGCATTCTGATATTGTATTAAATCTGAAATGGTGGCAATCAGAATTAGTATTTCTTTTTGTAATTTTGTCTGTATAATTTATATCAAATCCCATAAACAAAGATAACAATAAACAAATATCATCTAATTCAGTTTTATTATCGTATAAAACAGATGGAGTCTCAATTTGCTTGTGAATTGTGCATTTGTGGGTAACGACGTCACCAAATACATTTCTTTTTGATTCTTTTAGTTTCTTAAAATTGTAATGATTTAATGTAAAATCTACTATAGAATTATGAAAATTATGAATGTAATAAGTTTTCATGTTACCTCCAAATGATAAACAATACTTTCAAAATTATATGTCAAACATAAAAAGGGC
>JAUVKM010000074.1 GCA_030596265.1 Candidatus Cloacimonadota bacterium | reverse complement strand
TCTTTACATAAAGAAAAGGGCTAAATTCTTTGTTTCAAGTTAGAGAGAGGACGGAACTGGTGTTCCAACTGGTCTTCAAAACCAGTAATAGGCAGCTAAAACTGTCCACGGCAGGTTCGATTCCTGCCCTCTCGGCCATTTAAAGAAATTAGCAACGAATCCGCCTACGTTAAAACTTCGGCGAGACAGGCAAAACAAACAAAAACGAACAGAAAAAAAATGAATTAGTAATTCTCCACTGCTGGACTCGAACAGAAGAAATAATAAGGAGCAACAACTAACAAGAACAAAATGTTTTTTTTTCTTTACTTCATAATTCATCATTCCTTGTTCGATATTCAATATTTATTCTTTTTTATGAGTTTGTCTGTGGCTTTTTTCAATCCTTTTTTGCCATTAAGAACACTAAGTAATGCTAAGAACATCATTCCTTAACGAAGTACACCTTTGTGTACTTCGTGGCTAATTATCTCATCTTCTAATCCTATTATCTGTGTCTATCTGTGCAAATCTGTGGTTATTGACTTCATTTAAAATTCATACAATCTAACAAAACAAAATTGACAAATTTCTGTACTCGGTTTTTTTGTATAATTAGAAATTTAGGAAGGAAATATGAACAAATTGATCTTTTTCTTATTTTTAATGTTGGTGATATCTTCCTGTGCAGATAACTACCCAGCTTTCGATGCAAATAATGCGTTTGTTCATCTGGAGAGACAGTGTGAACTTGGTGTGAGATATCCTGGTTCAGATGGTATCGAACTTTGCAGAGATTACATAATTAATGAACTAACCAAATGCAATGCAAAAATTGAATTGCAAAAATTCACAGTTGTTCTTAATGAAGAGGAAATTGATGGAGTGAATATTCTCGCAAGCTTCTATCCTCAAATGAGCCGTCGTATTCTTCTGGGTGCTCATTACGATACCAGACCATGGGCAGATAAAGAAGAAGATATAGCCCTTCATAATTCACCAATTATGGGAGCTAACGATGCAGCAAGCGGTGTTGCAGTTTTACTTGAGCTGGCAGAAATAGTTTCTGCAAAACAACCACAACAGTTTGGAATTGATATGGTCTTTTTTGATCTGGAAGATATGGGAGCTTACGGAGAAAATGAAACATGGTGTTTAGGCTCTTCTTACTTTGCAGATAATTATACAAAACCAAAACCGGAAAAAGCAATTGTGATCGATATGATCGGTGATACAGATCTTTCTATTAATATGGAATATTTTTCGTATCATAATTCGCCAAATCTGGTTAAAGAAGTTTGGGAAATTGCAGAGCAACTTGGGTTTAATGAATTCAAGTCCAGAATAACAAACCGTATCTATGATGACCATTATCCGCTTATTGTTGCCGGCTTTAATGCAATAGATATTATTGATTTTGAATATCCTCCCTGGCATACCTTAGAAGATACTCCAGACAAATGTTCTCCTCATTCTCTAGGTGTTGTGGGACAAACTATGGTTAATTTGATCTATCAGGAAAAATGAAAAAACTGAATAATATTCTTACCTCCAATGAGCAGAAACTTCTGCTTTTTATAGTTTTCTTTGCCTTTGCCGGTTTGGTGATGAAGTATACAGGTTTGATTGCTGAAGAAGATGTAAATTCAGCCGACAGCTTAAATTTCCAACAAGATCATCAGCTACAATACGATTTACAGAATATTACAAAAGAAGAACTTATTACAATTCCCGGAATTGGAGAAAAAAAAGCAGCAGACATTCTGCGATACAAAGAAGAAAATGGCTTCCAAACCAAAACTGATTTAATGAAAATTAAAGGTATTGGTAAGAAAACCTACGAAAAGATCGAGAAATACTTTATTGATCTAGCATTTGAGGATTCTACAACTACAATTATACCAGTTAGACAAGAGATAAATCACATTCCAAATAAAATAAATATTAACACTGCAGATAAAAACGAATTGACAAAAATTACAGGTATTGGTCCTTCAAAAGCAGAGAAGATTATTGTATTTAGAGAAAAAAAAGGTAGATTTAAAAAGAAAGAAGATCTCCTTCAGATCAAAGGGATTGGCCAGAAGACATTGGAGAGAATGAACGATCAAATAACACTGGGAGAATAATTATGAAGGATAAAGTAACACCAACCATTACCTTAGCAGAATTATATGAAAATCAGAATCAGTATATTGATGCTTTGGTGATCTATAAGAATCTATATAAAGAGAATCCAACGGAAAAATTACAAAATAAAATTGATGAATTAAAAGATAAAATATTCAAAGAGAATACTCTGGAATATTCTACGCTTATAGACAAAATTTTTACAGAAGAAGAAAAAAGAATTTTTCACATTCTACCTCACGAACAATATAAAACATATATCGAATCAAAAGCTGAAATAAAGTTTGAAGAGACATATCCGGAAGAGTTGACTAAAGTAAAAAAAGAAGAGGTTGCTCCTGATGAGATTGCTCCTGATGAAACAGAAGAGCCTGAGATCGAAGAAAAAACTTCGGATATCGATAATACATTAGAACCTGAAACAAAAATTAAAGAAGAAGAATCGATCGAACTTGAAAATACTATTGAAATCAATGATACTGCAGAAGAATTGATAGAAGATAAGAAAGATGAACTCATCCCTGAAGATGATAAGATACTAGAGATTGACGAAGAGGAAACTCCTGAAATTGAAGAGGAAGAATTAATAACAGAAAAAAAAGAGGAAATAATCCCTGAAATTGAGGAAATTCCGGAAATAGATAAAGAAAAGATTCCTGAGATTGAAGACACATTAGAACCTGAAGAAAAGATCGATATAGAAGAGACCATCGAACTTGATAACACTCTTGAAAAAGATGATGTTTTAGAAGATGATATCTCGCTGGAGATTGATGAAAATATTTCTGATGATCTAAACGAACAGGATATCCAAACTGAAGACGTTACTTCTATAGAAGATATAATGGAAAAGGAAATCAAGGAAAAGGGAATAGATGAACAAAATGAAATAATTGATACTGAAGAGACTATTCAATCAGAAAATCTTGAAGACGAAGTTAAACCAATCGTGGAACCTCAGGATAATAATCTGATATTGGAATTACTAACAGAGCTTTCTAATATGAGGCCAGATATTGTAGAAAGAGTACTCAAAGAAAATGTTGGACCAGATGCATCTCTTTCAGAAATAAAATTATCTGATTTGAATTTTGTAGTTAAATTACTAAAAGTTTCAGAGAATGTCAAAAAAGATTAAAGAAATTAATAAATTGTGCATTAAATGCACGCATAAATGTAAGCAATCAGCCGAAACACATCTGTTGGGTTGCCCACGTTTTGAGATGAAGGCACAGCAATTGGAAATTAGGTTTTCATTTTCCGGTAAGGCAAGTAAATGAGAATTATCACAGGAAAATTCAAAAAAGCAAATCTGTTTACTGTTCCCGGTAAAACAGCCCGTCCTACGACCGATTACATCAAAGAGGTTATTTTCTCTGTTATCTCATCTTGTTCCGGCAAAGATATCCTTGATCTCTATGCAGGAAGCGGCTCTCTCGGCTTTGAAACTCTCAGCAGAAATGCAAATTTTGTAGACTTTGTAGATTTCTCGGATAAATCTATTAAAACAATGAAACGTAATATTGAGAAACTTAAATGCACTTCAGATTGCAAGATCCATAGGAAAAAAGTGAGCGCTTTTCTTAATAGCATAGAGAAGAAATTCGATCTGATCTTTATGGATCCTCCTTATAATAAAGATCTGATAAATAGCACAATTGAAAAAATTATGGATAATGAGCTTCTAACCGAAAACGGCTACATTGTAATAGAGCATTCTCCTAGAGAAAAATTATTAGAAAAATGGGATGTGATGACAACTTATAACAAAAATTACGGGAGCAGTGTGATAACTGTTTTGGCAAATGAAAATTCGCAAATATGAATTAAAGGGTTCTGTAGAATGAAAAACACTTGAATTTGTCGTTTTGTTTCACAAAGCCAACAATAATTGTCTTTCTGAGGCTTGTCAGCCTAAGGCTGATAAAAGCTTACATAGGCATTCGACGACTTGTCTCGGCGTAGCTTCAGTGAAGACGGAAGAATCTCATAAACATGAATTAATGAATGGAGTTTGTAATGAAAATTTATAACACCTTAACCAATAAAAAAGAAGAATTTATTCCGGTTGAACATGGCAAAGTAAAAATGTATGTCTGCGGACCTACAGTATATAATTATTTTCACATTGGAAACGCAAGACCTCTTATTTTCTTCGATGTCGTAAAAAAATTCTTTGAATACATTGGAAATGAAGTAACTCTTGTGAGAAATGTTACCGATATTGACGACAAACTTATCAATCGTTCTATAGAAGAAAAAATTCCGGTAGCTGTAGTAGCAGAAAAATATACCAAAGCTTTTTTTGATGACTGCAAAGCCTTAGAGATAAATCCAGCTGATCATCATCCCAAAGCTACTGAGTATATTAATGATATGATCAATCTGATAAAGGAACTTGAAGAGAAAAAGTTTGCTTACGAAGTAAATGGTGATGTCTATTTTTCTGTTTTAAAATCTAAAGGCTACGGCAAACTTTCCGGTAAGAAATTAGAAGATCTGCAAGCTGGTGCTCGGGTTGAAGCCAACAAGCAAAAGAAGCATCCTGCCGATTTTACACTTTGGAAAAAAGCAAAACCCGGTGAACCAAAATGGGCGAGTCCCTGGGGTGAAGGACGTCCCGGCTGGCATACCGAATGTGTGGTAATGTCCCGCAAATTACTAGGCGGAACTTTCGATATTCATGGTGGCGGGATCGATCTTATTTTCCCTCATCATGAAAATGAAATTGCACAAGCTGAAGCTTCTAATAATAAAAAACTGGCAAATTATTGGATGCATAACGGATACCTTAATATCGAAGGTGAAAAGATGTCTAAAAGTTTAAATAATTTTTTCACAGCCAGGGATATTCTTAAAAAATATGATGCCGAAGCGATCAGATTTTTCTTTCTTTCTAAACATTATAGAAGTCCAATAGATTTTAATGAGAATATCATTAAAGAATCAAGCCAGGCTGTTAAGAACTTTTATAATACAATAAAAAATGCTGACTATTTAAATATAAAAGATAATGAATTTGAATTTACAAAAATCCATCTGCAACATAAAAATAATTTTGCAACTGCTATGAATGATGACTTTAACACAGCCAAAGCAATATCTGTGTTGTTCGATATTAATAAAGCTTACAATAAAACAAAAGATCCCGCTTTTGTTCATCTTCTAATTGAATTGGGAAATGTACTTGGATTTTTCCTTGATCTAAAAGAGAAACTCAGTAATGATCTTAGTGATATTTCCGGTGAGTTGATAGAACTTCTTATAAGTTATCGGAACCGTTTTAAAAAAGAGAAAAATTGGGAAATGGCAGATGCGATCCGTAACGATCTGAAAGAGATGGGCATTACCTTAAAAGACACACCCGAAGGGACAGATTGGAATATCAATTAATGCTTTGAGCTTGCCAAATTGTTCTCACTTATTGTGGAGTTGTTTGTTAGGCACATTTTCTCATTTCGCTATTTCTTCATTCAACTTCAAATAGACTTTTTTCAACATCAATTCTCGAACCAGATTCCCGAAAGGCTTATTCTCCACAATTTTATCGAAGATGTCCTGATTTTGTTCCATTCGCTCAATCAATTTATTAAAGAACATATCGTCGAAAGCATATTTAAAAGTATCCATTTTATTAGCTCGTGCTTGAGTTTGTAATTTCTCATCTTGAATAAGTTCGTTTTCAATTTGCTCAAAGAACAATCTATCAGCTTCTTCAAATTCTGTGCCGAAACGTTCATTCAAAATATCTATGATTTCAGATAATGGTGCTTTTTCTTCTTTTGCTCTTTTTATACCTGCTTCCGAAACACCGTCTAATTCACCATCTTTACCTTTTGATAATTCGATTGAGCCTTCTTTGATCTTTTGCAAACGATAATATTCCAGAGCTATTTCATCGATCAGTTTTAATTGTTCTGAAATGTCAGGTTTGGGCAATTTAGTTTGAAGAAGTTTACCGTAAGCATAAAACTTTTCAAAATCGGATTCCTTGAAAGGCATAATTTGAGCAAAAAAAGCATAAAGATTTAACCAAGTTCTCAGGCTCTTTTTGAATTCATCTTTTTCTTCTTGTTCTTCGAGTGCGTTGAATCTATCAACAGCAGGATCGATAAAAGAATAAAGACGGGCTTGATCTTTATTTGTAAAATTTCCGTAAGATTTAAAATAATGATTCGCAAAAGCATTAATTTCAGAATTCCAATAAATCTGCTTTTCGTCCAACTTTGCTTTCAAATCGTAAAGATGATTAATTTTCGGTTCTTCCTTCACAATTGTTCTTTCGTAATATTCTTGGAAAGCTTCTAAAATTGTTTGTCTATCATTTACGAAATCCAGAATAAATGTATCTTCTTTTCCCGGTGCTGTTCTGTTCAGTCTGGAAAGCGTTTGAACTGCTTTGACTCCCGAAAGTTTTTTATCAACATACATTGTGTGCAGCATTGGTTGATCGAAACCAGTCTGATATTTATCGGCAACTATCAGAATCTTGTATTCATTTTTGTTAAAGACTCTCGGCAGTTCGCTTTCACTGTAACCTGTTAATTCAGGTTCGGAAATTCCGTCAGGATAATTATCATCAATAACTTTACCCGAAAATGCGACTAAAATTTTAATCTCGTTTGTATAACCTTTTAATTTAATGTATTTATTGAATTCTTCATAATATCTTTTGGCAAGTTTACGAGACGAGGTTATAAACATTGCTTTTGCTTTACCACCGATTTTGTGTGCAACAACCTGTTTAAAATGCTCAATTACAATTTCTGCTTTTTGTGCTAAATTATGTGGATGAAAATTGACAAAGCGACCAATCGCACGAGCCACTTTTTTCTTATTCAGTTTGGGATCATCTTCGATTGTTTTGGAAAGCTTGAAAAACAATTCATAAGTTGTGTAGTTTTCCAAAACATCCAAAATAAAACCTTCTTCAATTGCCTGACGCATTGAGTATAAATGAAAAGGCTGAGGTTTTTCATCTCCGACTTTCTCACCGAAAATTGCCAGAGTTTTATATTTTGGTGTTGCTGTAAAAGCGAAGAAGGAAATATTCTTTTGCTGTCCGCGAGCTACTGCCGATCTTTCAATTTGTTCCAAAATAAAATCTTCAGCAGTAAATTCCTCTTCTTCAATATTATCGTTTGCAGAAGATAAAACTTCCTTCATTTTTTTGAGTGCTTCTCCACCTTGAGAACTGTGAGCTTCATCAATTATCACAGCATATTTTTTGTCTGGAAGCGAACCCACTTTATCTATCACGAAAGGAAATTTCTGTAATGTGGTAATGATTATGTGAGAACCTACAGAAATTGCATCTGCAAGCTGCTGACTGTTCTTATCGATCTTCTTAACGATTCCTGTTTTATGCTCAAATTGATAGATCGTATTTTGTAATTGCTGATCTAATACACGACGGTCAGTAACTACAATTACACTGTCAAAAATTCGTTCATCAAATTTATTATGCAAACTTGAAAGGCGATAAGCAAGCCAGGCAATAGAATTACTTTTACCCGAACCTGCCGAATGTTGAACAAGATAATTTTTCCCTGCTCCTGTCACTTTGGCATTTGCTGTGATTTTTTTTACAACATCAAGTTGATGATAACGCGGAAAGATCATTTTTTCTTTGATGAAAGTTCTACCGTCAATTTCAATTTCTTCTTTTTGCAGATGAATAAAACGCTGAATAATTTCCAGAAAACTATCTTTTGCCAAAATATCTTTCCAAAGATAATCTGTTTTGTAGCCATCAGGATTTATGGGATTTCCCTTTCCTTTATTATTGCCTTTATTGAACGGTAGCCAGAAAGTTTTATCTCCCGCTATTTTGGTTGTCATAAAAACTTCTTCATCATCAACTGCAAAATGAACTAATGCTCTTTTCTTAAATTTGAAAAGCAGTTCTCTAAAATCTCTGGTTGTATTATATTGCTTTTTAGCATTGGTTGTGCTTTGTCCTGTGAAACGATTTTTTAATTCTATCGTGGCAACGGGAATTCCGTTCAATGAAATAATGAGATCAACGGAATTTTTATTCTTATCGCTGTAATAAACCTGACGATATACTTTTAATTGATTCTTGTTATAAAGAATCTCAGTTTCGGGATTTAAGCCAGTTTCGGGTTGGAAGAAGGCAAGTTTGAAGCGAACTCCGTAATCCGTGAAACCGTTGCGGATAACATCGAGGCTTCCTCGCAAATCCATCTCTTTATTTATGCGTCCGATAATTCTGTCACCAACATCATCTGCACCGTGAACAGCAATAATTTTCTCCCATTTTTCTGGTTGAGAATTTTGTAAGAAAGATAAAATCTCATATTTGAACATTCCCAGTTTGGGAAAATATTGTTCTGAATT
>JAUVKM010000207.1 GCA_030596265.1 Candidatus Cloacimonadota bacterium | reverse complement strand
TGCTTGTGAAACGATAGAAGAACGTTGCAGAATGGCTTTCGAGGGCGTCCCAAATGAAACTCGTAAAGCTCTGAAAGATGGAACTACAATTTTTGAACGTGTTCTTCCCGGTGCAGACAGAATGTATCCCGACACAGATTCCGCTCCAATTCCAATTGAGGATGAATATATTGAAAAGCAAAGAAAAGAGCTTCCGGTAGATCTGGTTCAAAGATTGAAACAATTAAAAAAATGGGAGGTTCCAGATGATTGTTATCATTATATTCTCAGAAATAACCTTATGCCTGAGATCGAGCGAATAATCATTGATTTTAAGATTGAACCAAAATATATTGCAACGACTTTTGCTCATACACTAAAACACATTGAAGGACAATTTATCCCTGATGTTCCTTTCCCATATACCAAAGTTTACGATATATTCAAATTTATAATAGAAAAAAAGATCGCTTTTGATATTGTTAAATCCATCTTACCGGTAATCTATCTTTATTCTCAGATGGAATTTGAATCGGTACTTAACTCATTGGAATTTGAAGTGTATAAGAAAGAAGCAATTCTTAAGAACGTGAGTAGTTTACAGTCAATGTTCCCCAAAATTAATAAATCAAAAAATCCTAAAGCTGCAGAGAAATGGATCATGGGGAATTTAAGACCAATTGCATTAGGAAATATCTCTTTACGGGAACTCAATGATCATGTTCAGAAATCCTTATCTGAAGGAGGTGCGAAATGATTGATATCTTCAAAGGCTACAAAGGTGATGCAGTAAAAATCTTGAAAAAATTCAATATTCGTGTATGGAGCGATACAATAATCAAAACTTCTCGTGGTGACTTTAGTGGAATAATTCTTCCACGCTCCGAAAATGACGATGATAAACATATAGTTCTAAAACTTGTAACCGGTTATAATGTAGGTATCGATGTTGGGACAATAACCAATATGAAAGAGATTGGCTACAAAGAAGCTCATTATAAAATACCGGAAAAAGAATTCCCATTCACAGAAGGTCAGCCAAAAGTTAAATTGTTTGGAACGGGCGGTACTATCGCTTCCCGACTGGATTATAGAACGGGAGCGGTGATTCCTGCCTTCTCTCCCGGAGAATTGTACGGTGCAGTTCCGGAACTAGCTGAAATTTGTAATTTAGAAACTGAAAAGTTATTTGCAGTTTTTAGTGAGAATATGGGACCCGAACAATATAAAACCCTAGCTATTGCCATTGGTAAGGAGATTGAAAAAGGAATAGATGGCATTATAATTGGACATGGAACCGATACACTGCATCACACAGCAGCAATTCTTTCCTTCATGATCCAGAATCCTCCAGTTCCAATTATACTGGTTGGTTCACAACGATCTTCCGACCGTCCATCATCCGATGCAGCCTTGAACCTTATGCATGCAGCTACTGCTGCAGCTAAATCGGATATTGCTGAAGTAATGGTTTGCATGTTCGGTCCGACTTCTGATGAATATGGTCTTCTACATCAGGGAACGCGTGTGCGCAAAATGCATTCATCATATCGTTCAACTTTCCGAACCATAGGAGAGACTCCTATTGCAACAGTAACCCGTGATAAGATAACTCCGATAAAACTTAATTATAATCGTAGAAGAAATGATAATAAAGTTACAATCCTACCCTATTTTGAAGAAAAAATAGCCTTACTTTATTATTATCCAAACATGCAGCCGGATATGATCTATTCACTTATAGATAATGGTTATAAGGGAATTGTGATCGCAGGAACTGGATTGGGACATGTGAATAAACCTCTCTATCCTGCTATCAGAAAATGTCAGGAATTAGGGATTCCAATTTATATGACTGTGCAGACTTTATGGGGTTATGTCCATATGTTTGTTTATGATACAGGTAGAGATCTGATGAATTACGGAATTATTCCTACCGAAAACATGCTACCGGAAGTTGCATTTGTTAAACTAAGCTGGGCTTTAGGGCAAACGGATAATTTAGAGAAAGTTCGTGAATTGATGATGACTCCGATTGCTAATGATATTACCAGGCGTGAGCCATATAATGGTTATCTTATTTATCAAGGTGGAATCCCGGAAGTTGAAGAGTTTATTAAGAAAGTGCATAAATAGATGTCTTATAGAGAATAGCATCTTGTTATTTAAATAAGATTTCTCTTCTTTTTGTGATTTTTTGTAAGAATAATTAAAAATAATTTCTCAGATAGACAAAAAGATATATGTTATATTAATTATAATCCTGAATGTCTGGTAGTTTTCGGATGTTTCGAAGGATAATTAAGGAAAAATTATGTTAAAAAGATTTATAAAATTTTACAAACCACATAAGTATTTATTTATTCTGGATATGTCAGTTGCTTTCCTGGCAGCAATCATGTCAGTTTTCATGCCGATGCTTACACGCACATTACTTAAAGTTCATATTCCCAATAAAGATTTAAATGGAATTATTACCTTAGTGGCAATAATGGGTGGAATCATTATTTTCAAATCAGTATTCACATACATTCGTATTCGCTGGGGTCATATTATGGGTGTACGCATGGAATCCGACATGAGATCGGATATGTTCGCTCATCTACAAAAGTTATCATTCAACTATTTCGATAATGTAAAAACAGGACATATTATGTCGAGGATATCTAATGATCTTAATATGATTGCCGAAGTTGCACACCACGCTCCTGAAGATCTTATAATCTCTGTTTTCATGATAATCGGTTCATTCATTGCCATGTTCCATTATAATGTTTCCCTGGCATTTATTGCCATGATCCCGGTTCCCCTTCTTATAGTATGGGGATTAACTTATGGCCGTCGCATGAAAGGCGGATTTCGTCTGGTAAGAAAAAGAATTGCTGATATCAACAGTTCTGTAGAAAATTCTGTACAGGGAATTCGGGAAGTTAAATCATTTACTAATGAGCATTTGGAAATGGAGAAATTTGGACATATTAATTTTTCTTTTCAACGAGCCAAAGAGAAGATGTATAAGATCATGAGTGTATATTTTGCTGGAATGACTTTCCTAACTGATTTCTATTATCTGGTAGTAATTGGTGGTGGAGTATACTTAATCTTTCTTGGTCAGTTAGACGTAATTGATCTGCTGGCATTCACGCTTTATGTTAATTTTATTCTGCGACCGATTGAGCGGCTAGTTCATTTTACAGAGCAGTTTCAACAAGGTTCGACAGCTTTTGAAAGATTTATTGAGATTATGGATATCGAGCCTGACATCAAGGATATCAAAAATGCGAAAACTCTTGATAATGTAAAAGGTTCAATTGATATTGATAACTTAACATTCAAATATACTTCATCTGAAGATTGGGTTCTGCAAAACATCAATATGACAATTCCTGCCGGGAAAACTATAGCTCTTGTTGGAGAATCGGGTGCAGGAAAATCTACGATTGCTTCTCTGATTCCTCGTTTCTATGAAGCTCAAGAAGGATCAATTTCCATTGATGGAAACAATATTATGGATCTAAAGCAAAAATCATTAAGAAAAAACATCGGTATTGTCCAGCAAAATGTATTCTTATTCGATACTTCAATCCGTGAAAACATTATTTATGGGAACCCAAATGCCAGCGAAGAAGAGGTCATCGAAGCTGCTCGAAAAGCCAATATACTGGATTTTATCCAATCATTGCCGGATAGATTCGATACACTTACTGGTGAGCGTGGAGTAAAGCTCTCTGGTGGACAGAAACAGCGAATTTCAATAGCCAGAGCTTTCCTAAAGAATCCGCCAATTCTTATTTTTGATGAAGCAACATCTTCTCTGGATACAGAATCAGAAGCATACATCCAGAAAGCAATGGAAGAACTTTCCCAGAACAGAACGACTATCATTATCGCTCATCGTCTGTCTACAGTTCGGAATGCAGATCTACTTTATGTCATTAACGAAGGCAGAATCGTGGAACAAGGTACTCATGACGAATTGATGGATAGAAAAGATTATTACCATAACCTCTATACAAAAAATATGATATTGTAAATTATGCTGTTAAATTCCGGAAATCAAGAAACTTTTAATTGTTAAGAGAATTGACACTGAAAACAATAACACTTACTCTGACACCAGTTTATAATAGAAAGCGATAATGGATAAAAGCAGAAAAGTAGAACGCTATAAAAGAATCATCACACAAATCGATGAATTAATACAAAAAACCACCGATCCGCTGGCACGTATGAGTACGATCACCGCTATTCTGCATAATAAATTTAATTACTTTTTCTGGACTGGTTTCTATAGATTAGTGGATGGTGAGTTGACTGTTTGTTGTTATCAAGGAAGTGTTGCCTGTTTGGTGCTTGCTAAACATACAGGTGTTTGCTGGACAGCAATTGACAAGAAGAAAACGCAAATAATTCCTGATGTTCACAAATTCCCAGGACAT
>JAUVKM010000045.1 GCA_030596265.1 Candidatus Cloacimonadota bacterium | reverse complement strand
ATAGCAAAATAATATATCGTTGCCGGCTCCAGAACATCAACAAAACAAAACTGGGAACTTCCTGCAACTTGTGGAGCAGGAGGATCATCGAAAAGTATTGCACTTCCCCAATTAGATTCAGTGATCTCAGAAGTAAAGTATTTTATCTCATAATGATCGGCAGTTCCTTGCATACCATTATCGCCTGGTGCAGTCCATTGTATTTTCATCGTATTTAAATTCGATGTTATACCTTCATAAACTGTTAAATCGGTTATATCCGAAGGTGGGATGATATCAATGATCAGGTTTGCATCAGGCACATTTGACAGTGGTGAAACATTATTGCTCTCATCAAATGCTTTTATTGCAAAATAATAGGTTATTTCATGTTGTAAATCTTCAACAATATAATTTTGAGATGAACCGGCTTCCAGGGGCCAGGGAGGATCTTCTAAAAGTTCTGCATTTTCCCAATTAGCTTCTGTTATTTCTTGCTGGGAAATCCTGATCTCATAATTGTAAGCAGTTCCTTGCAAACCATCATCTCCGGTTGCTGTCCAGGTAAGTTCAATAATTTCATCGGTTGGATTTGCCAGCAGATCGTTTATCGCTGAAGGTGGAATTTCATCGGGAATATCAGTTGTTGTTGCCTGAGCAATATTAGAAAGCAACGAAATATTTTCAGCTTCATCTATCGCTTTGATGCCAATATAATATTCTGTAATCGGTTCAAGATCTACAATGACTAGACTTTCTTCATTCCCTGCTTCCAAAGGAGTTATGTTTTGTTCATATTCGTCCAACATTTCCCAGTTTGATTCTGTAATATTTTCTGTATGAACCTTAATAATATAATAACTGGATGTTCCAATATTTCCATCATCTCCGGTGGCAGTCCAATTTATCTGAAATGCATTCATTGAGACAGTATTAATTGAAATATCTTCGATCGGAGATGGAGGTTCCTCGTCAATATTCTCACCCAAGATATAAACTTCTTCCAGGGTAGGAATGGAAGCTTGATCGAGTTCATCAAGTGCTTTAATTTCCAATTTGATCAGTTCATTAGCCGGTAAGTTCTCTAAGTTCCAATTTTCTGCAACTCCAGCATTTTGAGGTAGCGTTGGAATAAAACCATTTTCAATTATTTGATCATTAGAATCGGTTAGAACTAGTTCATATTGAAAAGCTCTACCGGATGTAGAATCATCTCCTGTTGCTGTGAATTGAATATTCAGCATTCCAATTAAATCGGAAGTTGCAATAATATCATTGATCTGAGCCGGTTTAATGTTATCTACATTTATGGTGAAAGCATCATCCGGGCATGTAAACAGATTCATGCAGTCCATACATCCTGAACACGGATCTGCATCAATATAAACAGTTTGAGTACGTTGATCCAACTTTATCGCATTCTCTGGGCAATTGAATTGATCTATACATTCAAGACAACTTGAGCAAGAGGAATATTCAATACGTGGCTTATCATTATAAGCTGTAGTTTTATCTAAAGTATCAGTACAACTAATAACAAAAACCCCAATGACTAATAATAACAAGAATATTTTATTCATTTTTAAAAAACTTTGTTTTATAAGAAAACCTATTCAACTTGCTTGATAGCATCAACAGGACAGCCTTTATATCTTTTTCCGTCTCCATTCACACAAATTGCATCGCCATCGCATTTATCGGCATCAATAACGGCAATACCTTTTACCATTGTAATTGCACCTTGAGGACAAGCAGAAACACATAATCTGCAACCAATACATTTATCAGCTTCTACATAGTAAGGCTTTATCTTCCATAAAGCTTCTCCACTCTCATCTCTGATCTTAAATTCAGTTCCTTCAATAACAAATGAATGAATTACAAGTTCATCTCCCTGCATGATCCCATTTAATGATAATTCCATTTTAGATATGAGTTTGATCTTATTCTCTTTTAGAAATTCATCCGGTGCAAGAGAAAGTTTTACAATATCTTCACCTGTATTTAAAAACCAGTTACCAGCTATCTGTTTTAGTTTACCAGAGAAGTTCGTTAATTCTATCTTTTCATTTAATTGCGAGAATACATTAAATGCGATTGTTAGTAATATCGCAACTACAATTATCCATTTTTTATTCATTTATCTCTCCATTTTAATTTATTATTAGATTATGCAAAAAAATAAAAGAACTGTCATTCTGAGGTTTCTTATAGCTTTACACACGAAGAATCTCTTGGAATGACATCCAGCTTTGCTCCTTATTAAAGAATGAGATCCTTCCTAAAAAGAGCAACGTGCAAGACACGTCAGGATGACAACACTCTATTTTTTATTGCATCTAATTATATTTTCTTTATGCAATATTTAATCCACAATTTTCTTATTTTTTAATTTAATTTTATCTAATACAATTCCATTTTCTATCGGACAGCTTTGTAAACATTTCAAGCAAAATATACAATTTACATTCTCAACCCGTTTTTCTTCATGGATAACTATCTGCATTGGGCAGTTAATAGAACATAACTTACAATCTATACAAAGTCCTTCATTAACATGAATTCGATTCGATTTGACATGTAATAATTTTCCAAGGTATTGGAATACATTCATTAAAGCTGCATAAGGGCACAAGTATCTACACCAGAACCTGTTTATAAAGTAACCAACTATGAAGATCACAAATAGCGTTATTGCTGAATATATAGTGATATTCTGCGGATGCGATACTGCCAGAACCGGGCAATATTTCATATAAAGATATTGCATGGAACGAAATGCTGCCAGAATTGTGATAAACATAATAATATACTTGAAGCTGTTTAATAATTTATGCAGCCAAATTGGCAGGTGAAGTTGCTTATTCTTTTTGGATCTTGGATTCAAATTGAAAATAATCTCCTGCAAAGTACCGAAAGGACAAACATATCCGCAGAATCTTCTTCCCCAGAATATTGAAGTAATTGCGATAAGCAAGCCAATGATAACTGCAATTGGATACAATAATTTTGCAAAACCTGGATTCAAACCCATCACACCAAAGCAGATACTTGAATAGGGGCAGAAACCATGAGCACTACACAACACACCATTTATGAGCAACACAACAACTATCATTGTGATGCCTAAAAAAACATATTGGATTATTCTTCGAAATTCTTGATCTTTATTTTTTTTCATTGAATGGAGAAAAAAATTTGCAGTCTTTTAGTCAATTATTTATTTGATAGCGTGAAGTAAGTTTTGTGATTGACACTTATCCAAAGTTTTATCAAATTTGGGTTTGCATTGAAGATTAGACTTTAAAATGGGTGATCACTTGGGAGATTATATGTTAAAAAGGTTTATATTACTCACAGTTTTTACAGGATTCTCTATATGTCTTCAAGCTCAAGCAATGTCATTAACTACAGGAAATGCATGGAATTTTCATTGGTTTAGTGGACCTGATTCAGGCACGTACACTATAACAGCAATTGGTGACACATTAATCAATGGACATGTTTATCAACAAATAGGATCTGGATTTTTTAGATGTGATTCTTCACAAGTATTTACAAAAAATACAATTAACTCTCCTGAGTATTTATTGTATGATTTAAACTGGGAACTTGATCAACAAGTTAATATTAATGGTATGATCTATACTGTAACTGATAAAGGTATTATGAACTTTTTTCAATATTATGGATTGCAGTACATCATAGTTTATTGGGGTAATGAATATGATTACACGACATATACTTTTACAGAAGTATTTGGACAAATTTATAAAGATCATTGGGACTTCATGAGTGAGTTTGGTTATACGAAAGAATTAATTGGAGCTCAAATTGACAATACTATTTATGGTACAATAGTAAGTTCTGATGATGTACTTGTAGAACAAAGTGCAATTTTATTACAAAATTATCCTAACCCCTTCAACCCATCAACAACAATCGAGTTTTCAATCCAAAATGATTCTAAAGTTGAACTTTCAATTTATACCATCAAAGGGCAGACAGTTAAAACTCTTGTTAATAATTATTATCACAAAGGTAATCATTCAATAATGTGGAATGGAAATGATGATTCTGATGAACTTGTCAGTTCAGGAATCTATTTTTACAAATTGAAAATGAATGGCAAAACTGAAGTAGTTAAGAAATGTTTACTGCTGAAATAAGGAGGATGTATGAGAAAATATTACTTAATTGTAATTTTATTTAGTGCCTTGTTAAATCTCTTTTCTCAAGTTAATTTTGAATATGATTTTTCCTTTGAAAGACTGAATCCCGATGATGGGTTTATTAATATTTGGCTTGATGACTTAGATGAAGATGGAATTGATGAAATCTATGCAAGTTGTAGATATTCAAATGATATTGATAGTATAAATGTATGGGGAATTGTAACCTATGATTTAAATGGTGAAATTGTTTCTAATTTTGAACAAAGTCACCCTGATAACAAAATATTATTGAAATGTGCAATTTTAAAAAATCAAGATTCTACATATTTAATATCTGCTTTCCGAAGGGATGAAGAAGATGGTTGGACTACTTATTCTTATTTAGATATTGAAATCTATGATTTCTATACGCTTGATTTAATTAATAACATTTCCTTGGAGATTGGCTCTTATGGCTTGGAATCAGGATCAAGTTTGTCTAATGTAAATTATATAAAACCAATTATCATTCAAGAAGTATTAACGATTAATATAGGAATCAATAAAAGTATTTGGTATTTTGATGGATATGATGATTCATCTACTAATACTACTAAAATGAAAAAATTCTCATTTGAAAATGAAACACTTGAATTGATAGAAAATATAGAGGATTGTGGTACAACTCTAATGACATACGATGAATTAGATCATATGATTACTTCGGGATATTACAACAATCAAAGTAGTTGGGGTATGGGGCAAGCAAGCAGTACTACAAGGGCATATTACATAAAACTTCTTTCTTTAGAAAATCCTTCAGAGGTAATAGATATTTTCTATTTACAAGGTAGTGTTTCTTCTGATTACATGGGTGGCTCTAACTTTAATAATTTTCCAACACATTTTACAATTATGAATAATAATGATCCAAACTATTTAGAATACGGATTAACGACCTATTATAAATTAAGAGATGATGATTATGGCATTAAATATGTTTTCCGTAACTATTCACCTGATTTCACTGATACTCTATGGACAAGTCTTGATACTTGCATTATTGATGGAAGGATTTCAGCCAGAACTTGTGTTTCCGTAAATAATGAAGATCATTATATGATGTATTTCAATGAAAATCAACTTGAAATTAGAGATAGAATGAGTGGAAATATTTTTCATTATCAAAATTCATCTATAAACCCCTTTTCCATTCAGCGAAAATCAGATGGAGATTTACTTTTCTTAACCAATTGGGATGATGAAGTAGGTTACGATGTTTATGTATTAGATGGAGAAATCCAAGTTTCAGTAGAAAATAACCAAATATCAATTGCAAATTACGAATTACAGAACTATCCAAATCCCTTTAACCCATCAACAACAATTGAATTTTCAATACAAAATGATTCAAAAATAGAACTTATAATTTACAACATAAAAGGACAGAAAATAAAAACTCTAGTCCAAAATGAATATATAAAAGGTTCACATTCAGTTATCTGGAATGGTGATGATGAAGCCGGAGAATCGGTAAGTTCTGGAATTTATTTCTATAAGTTGAATGTAAATGGCAAAACAGAAGCAGTGAAGAAATGCTTACTGCTGAAATAAGGATTCATACTAAATTATTTTAATTTATCTCTAAAATCCTGACCTTCTATTCCATCTATCTTTATGATCAAAAAGATCACTATTTAATGGAAGTGAGGATAGATTTCCACTGATCCTTTCAATTCGTTCTTCAATTTGTTCTTGAGTATAATGTTCGTTATTTGTTTGGGAGGATGAGTGTTTTAACCTTTGCAGAAGATTCAGCATGTGTCTGCCATTATAACCTGCACGGGAAGCATAAAGAACTGCCAATTCATCAGCTTCTTTTTCATAAGCCTGTAGTCTTCCATTTACAATAGTTTCATAAATGTTGAAGCATAGTTCTTCCATTTCAGCTTCAACACTCAAGAATTCTTCATCTTGCTTCATACCAATTGAATCCATCTCTTCTTCCATTTCACCAAATGCATTATCAGCCATAATATGATGTTTACGCTCTTCCATTTCCAACATGCCATGATGTTGTGCTACATGAGCAATTTCATGAGCCAGAACACAAGCCAATTCTGCTTCTGTTCGTATCATCCTCAGCATTCCCAACGTTATAAAAACAATCCCGCCAGGACATGAATATCCGTTAACTTTATCAATATCCAGAATGAAAAACTTGTAATTAATATCGTAAACATCGGTAGCTTCAACTACAATATTGCCAACTTGATTCACATATTCAGTTAATGCCAGATTGCCATAAATCCCTAAAGAAGCTATTCGTGAAGCAATTCCAATTCCCATACCTTCTTCAGGAAATGTGAAATAATCTTTCACCTCGGTTACTGGAATAATAAACTTCTTATAATTCGCTTTCCGGTTGAAATCACGATATGTTTCCTTCCTGAAATTTTTATATGATCTTGTGTCAAATTTTTGAATAGTATAAAGGGTTAGAAAATTTGGTGAGCCATCAAATTTCTTGGTAAAGTTCGTAGCAAATCCCTTTACACCGGCACTCATCCCATGTTGTGAAACCCTGAGATCTGTTTTTTGCACACCCATCCTAGAAAAGATATCATCAGAAGTTTTTCTTGGAACTGTAACTTTTTTGGAGACATAACCTTTTAATTCATTCTCTTGGATCTGCAGCCAACCATTGTCTCTCTCTATTATTGTGAAGGATGTTCCCTTCTCAAGTTCAGCTAATATTTGAAAAAATGATCCTGGACCATTCCGAACTATTGCCCGATCCCGTTGAACAATTGCACTTTCCTGCGACAATAAAAAAAGTGAAAACATAAGTAATAGAATTATAAGAGTTTGTTTCATCCCTTTCCTCCCTTTATGATTATGGGATTTGTTTTAATACTTTACATTTGCAAAGAAAGCTATGTTTTATAATGAGTCAATATAATTTTTATTGATAACACGTATCAATAAAAACATTTGACTACTTAAAATACTATTTATATTTATGCAAAAATTTCGTAATAGGATGAATTATGAAAGTATTATTAGTTTACAATCCATTTGCAGGACACGGAAGAGCAAAGAAAATATTACCAGAAGTCGAAGCAGAATTTACAAAACACAACATTGAATTTGATCTGCAACTTACTGATTATCCGGAGCATGCTACTGAAATAATCAAAAATGCCAAATTCAAAGCTTACGATGCAATTATTGCAGCCGGTGGAGATGGAACCCTCTTTGAAATTATCAATGGTTATTACATGAATTCCACCAAAAATAAACCACCTTTGGGAATATTGCCGATTGGGACGGGAAATGCTGTTGCACGCGATCTGGAACTGCACGTTTCTAAATGGAAGGAAGCTATAGAAATAATTGCGCAGATGAAGCCAAGAAAGGTTGATGTAGGGAAATTTACCAGCCATGGTCAATCGTACTATTTTTTGAATATTTTAGGATTGGGGTTTGTAGCTGATGTTGGTAAAACTGCCAAAAAACTTAAGATTTTCGGGAATATTTCATATACTTTTGGTGTGTTATATCAAATACTGAAATTAAAATCTTTTAAACTGAAAATTGAACTTGATGGTAAATTGTTGGAACGAGATAATACTTTTGTGGAAGTATCAAATACAACTTATACTTCTAATTTTTATATGGCTCCTAATGCCAAGATCGATGATGGATTACTTGATATTACGCTTTTGAATAAATTGAGTAGAATTGGACTGTTAAAAGCATTTCCAAAAGTATTTACAGGAGAGCATGTTAACCTTCCGGTTGTTGAAACTTTTACAGCTAAACATATCAAGATAACAACTGATCCACCAAAAGTTCTAACTCCGGATGGAGAATTAATCGGAACAACACCGGTAGAAATTGAGTGTCTGCATCGGGCTATTGAGGTACTTTGGAAATGAAACCTGTTCGTTCTGTATTCTTGTGGACTTCCGGGTTTATTTTCTTTGGTATCTTCAGTACAATTGCAATTTTACTCACATACATTATACCATTAAAGAAGCTTGATCCTTTCGTAAAAAATTCATTGAAATTACTATTTAAGGTCATGTTCATAAAAGTGAAAGTGGAAGGCAATACAGACATTGATAAATCTAAAACGTATTTATTTATGTCAAATCATGTTAGTTTGTTTGATGTGCCATTACTAAAAGCGTATATTCCAATCTATTTCAAAGGTGTGGAAGCACATCATCAGTTCAAGTGGCCCTTTTACGGTTGGCTGATAACGAGACTAGAAGCTATTCCAATAGAGCGTGATAATATTTATGCATCTATGCGAAGTATCAGGAAGGTGAATAAACTGCTGGATAATGGAACTTCTATTGCCATCTTGCCGGAAGGGACCAGAACATTAACCGGTGAAATGCAGCCTTTTAAGAAAATGCCGTTCATGCTGACAAAAAAAGCCGGTGTCGATATTATTCCAATTGGTTTATCCGGACTATTTAAACTTAAACCAAAGGGAAGCTGGCACATTACTCCCTCTACAATTACAATAAAATTTGGCGATCCGATAAAGAGTGAAGTTGTAAATGTTCTTTCTTTAGAAGAACTTCGCGATAAGGTGTATGGGAATATAAAAAGTTTGGTTACAGAACCGTAAGTAATTTATTTTACATCCAGTCTAAGTACTCCATCCCATTGTTTTGGTGGGAACTCCAATAAATACATGCATCTTGTGAGCAAAACCTGCGAAGCATTATCATTATATGGCTCTTCCGAAAGATCTTGGAATAACTCTCCAGCTTCTTGCCATTTTCCTTTCCGATAAAGTTCCAGAGCTTTTTTATAAGTTTCGATCCATTCATATTTGGAAAGATTTGTTTCATCTGTTCGTTCATCAATTATTTCGAAAATACATGTTGGTTCAGTTTTGCCTTTTACCATTAATGAATCTAATTCACGGCAAATAAATTTTTCTTTAATTTGCTCGTATGTAGCCTGACTTATTATGATATTCGTTTGGTAAAGTTTATTCACGCCTTCCAATCGAGCAGCCAAGTTTACAGTATCACCGATCGCCGTGTAATCCATTCGCTTCTCTCCACCAATATTACCTGCTACCAGCGGACCTGAATTAATTCCAATTCTAGTTTGTAAATGTAGTTGTTCGGTAGCAGTTAGATCTTGCTTTTTTTCTAATTCTTCCCTGAGTTTTTTATGAGCAAAAGCTGTTCTGCAAGCAAGTAATGCATGATCATTTCTTTCTATCGGAGCACCAAAAAGTGCCATAATTCCATCACCTGTATATTTATCTAATAACCCTTCATATTGGAAAACAAAATCAATGAGTGTCTTAAAATACTCATTCAAATCCTGCACCAGCTCAGATGGTGTTTTTGTTTCGGAAAGAGTAGTAAAATTATAGATATCAGTATAAAGCACAGTTGCATTTATCTCCTTACCGCCAAGTTGAACTCTATTTGGATCATCTTCGAGCTGTTTAATAACATCATTATGAAGATAACGCGTAAAGATCTTTCTGATCTCACGTCTAGATTTACCCTCTAATAAATAGCTTAAAGTATTGATAATCAAATATGAAATAATGAAGCCGAATATTTGCATTGTGAAATTCAACTGGATACGATACAATTTCCATAAGAAAAAATTAGTAAATAGTACGAGAACAAGCAGCAACAAAATAATAATGTTTGCTTTTTTGGGTAAATAGTTTGAAATAAAAAACATGATAGAAAAAACAATTAAAAGTGTGTGTAAGAAATTGAACCAATCAGGAACTGTTGTAATAAAATCGTGATTAATATAATTACTGAGTGCAGTCGCCCATATCTCCATTCCCGGAATAACTTTGGAATATGAATTAGATTTTAAGTCATACAATCCTGCAGCAGTAGCTCCAAAAATAACATGTTTATTGTATAATGCTTCTAAAGGTATTATCGGTTCATTATCATTTATATAAGCAGAAGCAGAGGAAATTAAAGCACGAAAAGGATATGTTGTAAAAGCATTTTTACCATACCAGTTCAATAGATAATCACCATTATTATCCACAGGTATTTCAACAATGCCCAAATCTTGGTATTGATCTAACCAGACTCGATAAGCCATCTGTGCAAAATAGTGTTCCTTTAATTTGAAAAGCAAGCCAACTTTGCGAATTAAACCATCATTATCTGGT
>JAUVKM010000197.1 GCA_030596265.1 Candidatus Cloacimonadota bacterium | reverse complement strand
TGATCGGTAGAATCATCAATTGCATTTACTTTAGGTTTTTCTACCTGTTCCACCAAAACCATTTCATCTTCTTTTTTACTTTTAGGAACAATTCTTTTACTTTTGATTTCCAATGGTTTTTCTGTTTTTTCTTTGGGCTTTATTTCCATTCCTACATCTGCTTTTTTAAATGGTGGCCAAGTGAGAACACCATCTTTATACAAATTTATAACAAGATATGAGAGAAGCATAATAACAATTATTAGCAGCATTACGGAAAATATTTTCGTAGGAAGTAAAAACTTTCTGGGTTGAGTAGAAAGGCTAACTGGAGCATATTGTATTTTTGTGTTAAACTGATTTTGTAAAAGTTCATGAATTTGATCTTCAGTTATCCCAAGTGCTTTAGCATAAGTTAATATCATAGCTTTTGCATAACCGATTCCACCCAAGTCATCAAAGAGGTTACTTTCAAGTTTTTCTAAAAGCCGCACCCTTATCTTTGTGATTTCAAAAATATCCTCAAGTGTCAGATTCTTCTTCTCTCTTATTGTCTGTAAATATTTTCCAATTGTTATGTCTTCTAAAGAATTTTCCATAGTATTTACCTCAAATTATTTATTAATACAATTCCGGTGATTACCCCGGCTGTATCATAAGCTAGATCATGCCAATTGAAACCGGTATCCTTTAGTTTTTTATCACTATACTCTTTTGCAGTTCCTAATGCAAGTGTAAAAGAAACTGCAAAATAAACACTTTTTTTGGAGGAATGTCCCAGAATATCTTTATTCATCCCATAATTCCAATAAGTTAGAAATGCACTTCCGGTAAAATGCAGAACCTTATCTTCCCCCAGCCATTTACTTTCCCCTTGAAGGGAAACAACCAACAAAATTATGATAATAACAAATAAATATTTTTTCATATTTCCATACTGCCATCAAACACATGTTCCACTTTTCCGGTTAGGAAAATATTGCTTTTCTTTAGCTCAACAGTTACACTTCCGCCTGGCATTTGTACTTTAATTGGAGACGTTAGAAAACCCTTCTTTATTCCACAAAAACTTGCAGCACAAGCTCCTGTTCCACAGGCAAGAGTTACCCCACTCCCACGTTCCCAAACTTTTATTTCAATTTCATTTTTATTTATCACTTTTACAAATTCAACATTGATCCCATCAGGGAAGAAGGCAGGATTATCAATAATTGGTCCTTGATATTTGGCAATATTATCAGATAGGGATTCCATGAAAGTAACAAAATGTGAATTTCCAACCGAGATCAAACTTCCGGCATGGTCATTTATGGTGAGTTCATCATCTTTAATAAACTCAGGAATACCAAGATCAATTGTTACTAATCTTTCTACGTTGTCTTTTATCAGTCCGGTTTTTTTGCCGGCAAGAGTATCTACTGTTATCTTATCTTTGCCAAATTTCTGCGAAAGATAATAGGAAACACAGCGTAGAGCTGAACCGCACATCTTTCCTTCAGAGCCGTCTATATTAAACATTCTCATTTTTGCATCGCAGTTTTCTGAATCGAAGATTAATACTATTCCATCTGAACCGATACTGAAATTTCTTTTAGAGAGTTTTATTGCCAGTTTGGAAAAGTTTATCTTGGGGAGTGGTTTATCGATCAGATCGAAATAGATGTAATCATTACCTTGAGCGTGCATTTTAAAGAAATCTAGTTTCATCAATATCAACCTATTATTTTGTTTAGGTTTTCTGTAAAATTATAAAATCCTGTCTTATCATTGATCCATTTTGCTGCTTTTATTGTACCCAATGCAAGTCCGTTTCTGTTACGTGCAGTGTGCTTTAGTTCAATTGTATCATATTCCGAATCAAAGCTGATAGAGTGCATTCCTGGGATATCACCACTGCGAACACTGGCAAAATGAAACTCATTCTCCTCAACTTTTCTATCAAGTTTTTCATATTGAGTTTTTGTTTTTCGATCAATGTTTTTCAAGATGATTTCAGAAAGAACTTTTGCAGTTCCGGAAGGGCTGTCCTTCTTTTTTTTATGATGCATCTCAAGTCCATAAAGATCATAATCTTCTGCCTGGTTCATCAGTTTTGCAGTAGATTCAACAATTGAGAAGAACAGGTTCATCCCAATAGAAAAATTTGAACCATAAATAAATCCTATACCTTTTTTTTCAACCATCAATTTTATCTTATCAAGCTTGTCGTACCAGCCGGTAGTGCCTGAAACAACATTCTTACCCAACTCAATTAATTTCTTGATGTTGCCAAAGGCAGCATCAGGTGTGGAGAATTCAATGCATACATCAGCATCGGTAACTGTTTCAGCAGTTATCTCATTTCCAAGAAGCGGATCTATTATTGCTACAATTTCACAATCGTTGTTCTGAGCAATCTGCTCAATGAGTTTACCCATCTGACCATAGCCAATTAATGCAATTTTTAACATATACTATCCTTTATTACGACTTTGTTAAACAACTAACTATAACGAACAATAACGAACTAAAGAAAAAACTCAAACTAAAAATCCAATTTATACAAACAATAATTCCGTTGTTCATTTCTGTTGGTTTTTGTTCGCTGTTTTTTTACAACTAACTATAACGAACAATAACGAACTGAAGAACAATTAAAATTCCTAAAGCATGAAATTAGGAATTCTGATAATGTCAAAACCAGTTTTATCTGGTGAAAAATTAATTATTATCCCTAATTTATAACCTGTTGTTTTTAGATAATTTAAGATTTGAGCTCTATGAATATTTGTAATAGATTTAGCAGTCTTCATCTCAATTATTATTTTTGCATCTACTACCAAATCCGCAACATATTCACCAACAGGTTCCCCTTTATAATTTACAATCAATTTCTTTTGAGATTCAACATTTAGTCCTTTGGATACCAATTCTTTCTTGATTGAATTTTCGTAAACTTTTTCAAGAAATCCATTTCCTAATTCTTTACGGACTTCAATACAAGCTTGTTTGATTATATAGAATTCTTCTTTATAAATCAAATCATCCATAAAATTATATACTCCTTATTTTATAACTAACAAATACATTAAATCATTTCTTTTGTTTGTTCTAGTTAGCATTTGTTCGCTGTTTATTTTTAAAACTAACTCAAACGAACAAACACGAACTAAAGAAAAAACTCAAAATATAAATCCAATTTATACAAACAACAATTCCGTTGTTCGTTTCTGTTGGCTTTTGTTCGCTGTTTCCACTTCTATTCTTTTGAATATTCTCTGATAACTTCTTTTACCCACTTAGTACCATTTTCCAAATCAACGAGCTTAATATATTCATTAACAGTGTGAACATCTTCCATGCCGCTTCCAACAACCG
The DNA here is from genome assembly GCA_030596265.1 of Candidatus Cloacimonadota bacterium. The sequence goes on along the minus strand of JAUVKM010000197.1, from coordinate 1,366 downwards.
CCATTTTCATGCCCCTATAGTTAAAGATATTAGCATCACTACCACCACCACTGATTCCACTTTTAAAAGGCAGACCAATGTTCTCAGTAGCTTTTTTAGCAAGTAGTATACACGGATCATTATTTTCAAGTACAAATGCCGGATATTCCTTTTGGATAATTGATTCAACAGAAGCTTGGAAATCACCAAGTTTATATTTTGCTGCAGTATCAATTAATATTTGTTTAATATTATCTGTAACTTTTTGCAATTTATCAGAATTATGGCTTCTTGCCTCAGCTTTTATAATAATTTTTTTAGGAATAATATTAGTTGCAGTTCCACCTTCTATTATTCCAATATTGCAGGTAGTTTCTTCATCAATTCTACCCAGCTTCATTTTAGAAATTGCTTCCGATGCAATTTGAATTGCACTCACACCAAATTCGGGAGCTGCGCCAGCATGGGATTCTTTCCCGTGAATTGTGAATTTCATGCTATTTTGAGAAGGAGCTCCGGTAACAACATGTCCAATTTTATGTGAATCGAGAGCATATCCAAACTCAGATTTTATGTTTGATAGATCAACAAGTTTTGCACCCAGAAGTCCGATCTCTTCCGAAATAGTAAACAAAACCTCAATGGAAGCATGATCTTCTTCAGCTTCCTTGATCTCCTTTATTGCCCAAATCACTTCAGCAATTCCCGATTTATCATCAGCACCGAGAATTGTTGTGCCGTCAGTTGTTATCCTATCGTCTTTGATCTGTGGCTTGATACCATTTCCCGGAACTACTGTATCCATGTGTGCACAGAAAAGAATTGGTTTTTTATCAATATTTCCACTGAAGTAACCGTAAAGATTTCCAATATTCCCACCTGTTTTTTCATGAGCATTATCAAAAGTAACTTCTGCCCCAAGTTCACGTAGATCTTCCGCAATCTTCATAGCTACTGTTTTTTCATTTTTAGATTCACTATCGATCTTAATCAGCGAAATAAAATAATCTATAAGTGTTCCTTTCATAAAATATCCTTATTATTTTAAATGAAACTTGAGGGAGAGCATTTTCTGTCAATAGGAAAAATTGATAGACAAATTCTTTATTACTGCATTATTTGATGCATAGAAAGTTAGTTGGAGGGAATTTTGAGCAAAATCATCTGGTTATCATTATTAATATCATTATTTATTGGATGTAGTTCAAATGTACAATTTAAAACTAAAGGAGCTTCCAAGAAATATCTTAACCAAAGATACGGGAAATCAGGAGCTTATGAAACAAAAGTAAAAAAAGGTGATGAATTCTACTTTGTATGTTCATATTATGGGAAGAAATTCCACGGACGTCAAACCGCTAATGGTGAGATCTTTGACATGAATAAG
>JAUVKM010000035.1 GCA_030596265.1 Candidatus Cloacimonadota bacterium | reverse complement strand
AGTTTAACAATTGTTCAAGCACATGCAACTGCTGGTTCTGCTACCGAGCGAGTTTTTGAAATAACCTCTGGAGAAACAGTATTAATTAAAGATATGACAATCCAAAATGGTAATGGTTCAAGTGGTGGAGGCGGTGGTGCGTATTTGCATGCTGGCAGCACGCTTGATAACTGCATACTGAAGGATAATTCAGGACAATATGGAGGTGGTGCATACTTTGATAATGGTGGAACGCTTATTAATTGTACACTAAGCGGAAACTCATCTAAATATGATGGAGGTGGTGCATATTTCTATTATGGTGGTTCAATGGATAACTGTATATTGAGCAATAACTCATCTCTACCTACCTATACTAATGATGGTGGTGGTGCATATTTCTATTATGGTGGTTTATTGGAAAACTGTACGTTAAGTGATAACTCAGGACAATATGGAGGTGGTGCATACTTTTATTATGGTGGAACATTAGATAACTGTACGCTAAATAGCAACACGACAACTGGTGACGGTGGTGGTGCTTATTTTGAAAATGGCGGTTCAATGAATGATTGTACACTCAGTGGCAACACAGCAACTGGTAGTGAAGGTGGTGGTGCATATTTTTACTATGGTGGTATTCTAACTAACTGTTTTCTAAATGGGAATTCAGCAGATTATGGCGGGGGTGTATATTTGAATGAGGGAGGACTACTCAACAACTGCCTGCTATATGAAAACTCAACAGATTATGGCGGTGGTGGTGCATATTTTTACTATGGCGGTGCGATGAATAACTGCACATTTAGTAGCAACACAACTACGGGTAGTGGTGGTGGTGCATTTCTTGAGAATGAGAATTCGTGGTACAATGAAAGTTTACTAAATAACTGTATTTTGTGGGATAATACAGCGGTGGGAACTGGTAATGACATATACATTTCAATTGATGGTATTATTCTATATACATGTGCTTCGAATGAAGTGGTCAACGGGGTTGATGGTTGTATAACTTCCGATCCGCTTTTTGTAAATGCAAGCAATAACAATTATCACCTTTCTGATTTAAGTCCTTGTATTGGTTCTTGTTCAGCAACATATGCTCCCGTAACTGATATTGAGGGTACACTCCGCGGAGATCCACCTGATATGGGTGCTTATGAAAATAGTCTTGATGCTCCTCTCCCAGTAAATCTTTCATCTTTTTACGCGCTTTACATAGGTAATACTCCAACCCTTTATTGGACAACACAATCAGAAACTGAGAATGCTTATTGGAATGTTTACCGAGGAACAAATAGTAATTTTGAAGAAGCTGCTCTGTTAAATAATAATGATCCTGTTCCAGGAAATGGTACTATAACAACTCCTTCAGATTATGTTTATGTTGATATTGCTCCTGTTATCCAAAACACAATTTACTGGTATTGGATAGAAGATGTATCGTTTGACGGAGAAACAGAAGTTCATGAACCTATTACACTTGAAATTCCATTTGAAGATATACCAATTACACCGGATACCTATGGACTGCATCAGAATTATCCAAATCCATTTAACCCGAGTACATCGATCAGTTTTACTTTACCGGATGAGAGCAATGTAGAACTTATTATCTATAATATTAAAGGTGAGAAAGTGAAGCAACTTATAAACTGTCAGCTACCTGTTGGTGAACATTCAATTATTTGGAATGGAAATGATACAACCGGCACATCTGTTTCTTCGGGTGTTTATCTTTATAAACTCATTACAGATACAACAGAATACCAAAAGAAAATGTTGCTTGTGAAATAAAAAATAGAGAAAGAATTAGCCTTTCGGTGCAGACCGAGGGGCTTTTTTATTTCAATCATCCTCACATGTCTCATAAGCTGCTCTCCATAGAAAGAATACACAATTCAATTTCACCTCAACTCTTCATTAAAAGATCGAGAAGGTTTCTCCTATATAGATAGAGAGAAACTTTTCTAAATAGTTATAAAATTAATATCTTGACTAATACCGATTTAGAAATTGATTTAGTTTTATAAATTTTCATAATTTAATTAATTCATCAAGTTTTTAACTTGGGTTTTGTTTTATCTTTTTAATTAAGCGTAACTTTTAAAAAAAAATTAGTATTGCTTGATGGAGGGTGAAAAGATAATTGTAAGTATTCAAATTTAAACAACGTTGTACAATTATTGATCTCTTCTCCTGCGATTCAGTTAAAATGTAAACTAAATAATTATTAAGTTTTTAATAAATTAAAAAAGGGAGGAAATTCGTATGAAACGTTGTGTAACTATTTTTCTAATTTTTATGGTGGTAACTGTTCTTTTTGCCGGAAAGGTAAATGATCGAATTGAGAAGAGAAGTAACATTGAGGAGAAAACCTACAACTGGGAAAGCGGAACAACTGAATTTGTTGGTGAAATTGGTAGAGACAGCAGATCTGTACCCAACCTGATAGATTACCAAGGTAAAATTACAGACAGCAGCAGTAACCCGATAACCAGCAGTGTGAGTATTACATTTACAATTTATGATGATGCCACTGGTGGAACTAACCTTTGGGATGAAATTCATGCCAGTGTTACACCAGTAGATGGATTAGTACATGTACTGTTGGGTTCTATTGATGTAATTGGAAGTTCTTTATTTGATGGCTCAGATAGGTGGCTGGGAATTGAGATAGGAAGCGATGGCGAGATGACTCCCCGCCTGCGTATTGTAAGTGTGCCTTATGCAATTTATGCAAATGATTCTGATAATCTGGATGGACATGATTCTTCATATTTTATGACTGCTTCCACAGATTACTGGGTATCAAGAACTGGCGATACAATGTCAGGTGAACTTGAGGTGTTTCCATATAATGGTGTAGCTGTGCATGCTATGAGTCAATCAAGTGGTAATTATGGTTGCTTAGGTACACCCGTTAATGGTGTTACAGGTTTTAGCACAAATGGATCTGCAGGTTACTTTACTTCAACTTATGATGATTTTCTTGATATTACACACGTTATTCATGCAGAGTATACCGGTAGCGGAGAGCATAATAATCCTGTATCTGTTTATGGCGTAATATACCCAACAGGAAATAACTCCTATTATGGAGTGTATGGTGATGTTTGTGGTGGTTATGGTACAAATTATGGAATTTATGGTAATGCTTATGGTGGTGATGGTACAAATTATGGAATTTATGGTAATGCTTATGGTGGTAGCACTAACTATGCCGGGTGGTTCGAAGGTGATGTAGTAATAAATGGTGATTTACAAATAGAATATGCATTACATGATAGTGACAGTCAACCAGGAACAAGCGGGCAGGTGCTTTCCAGCACAGGTTCTGGTACAGATTGGATAACCGTTTCTACCGGTTCTGGTGATGGTCATTCGCTTGATGCAGCAGATGGATCACCTGTAGATGTAGTTTATGTAGATAATGATGGTAAGGTGGGAATTGGCACAACTACTCCCAATAAAAAATTAGATGTAGATGGTGATATTAATATATCTACAGGGAAATCTTATGATATCAATAGTTACCCTGTTGTATCGACAGCCGGTTCTTATAATACATTCCTTGGGTACAGAGCTGGTGGTACGCTAAATGACGATACCGGGTATAATTTATTAGTAGGTTATCAATCCGGTTGGAATTGCACCGGAGGAAATAATGTATTTCTTGGATATCGCTCAGGTTATCAAGAAGGTGGTTCAAACAAATTATACATAGAAAATTCATGGAATACATCACCTCTAATTTATGGCGAGTTTGATAATGATTATGTAAAGATTAATGGCAACTTCGAAGTTACCGGAACGCTATATGATGATGACCACGATGCAGGAACCAGTGGACAGGTACTATCCAGTACTGGTACGGGAACCGATTGGGTTGATAATCCTGGTGCCACAGAAATTGACGATCTTACAAATGGAAAAACTGGAGGATATTCTGTTTTTCTTGGACAATCTGCGGGAAATGCTGATGATGGTAGTAATCACTTTAATACCGGGATTGGATATGGGACATTACAAGCTGTAACTGGTGGTAGTAATACAGCAATGGGCTATTTTTCTGCTAAAAGCACAACTGGTTCTAGTAACACATCTATGGGTGCTTATTCCTTATATCACAACACTACAGGACAAAGCAACGTAGCAATAGGTCGTAATTCTATCAATTGGAGTTCAACAGGTTCCAATAATACAGCTATTGGCTATGATGCAGGATATGGCAGTAACGGGAACAACATAACCGGTAATACATTTATTGGCTACAATGCAGGATTTTCTGCTGCAGGATCGTATAACATTTTTATTGGCAATAGAGCAGGGGAAAACGAAGCGGGATCTAGTAAGCTTTACATTGAAAATTCAAATTCTACATCTCCTCTTATAGGTGGAGACTTCAGTACAAACAAAGTTACAATAAATGATGTACTGATACTTGCTCCACGCTCTACTGCTCCAACTGCTCCGACTAATGGAGAAATATATGTAGGTACTGATAATCATATATATTGTTATTTGGGTGGTTCATGGAAGCAGTTGGATTAATCAGCAGGAGGATTTTATGAAACCAAAATTACTACTCATATTGCTGTTTATCCTGCCTGTTCTGCTTTTTGCCCAGCAGGCAACCAGCGACAATTATAAACTTCTGGATTACGGATTGTTCAACGGTCATCTAACCGGTAACAATGAACCGGCTTCTGCTAATTACATTGCAGAGGTAAATACAGTTGGCGCACTTTCTGAAGATAAAATGGAGAGTACAGGTTATGATATGTATTCAGGTTTTGTTGGATTAGAATTTGGAGAGGCACCGCTTCCTGTTATCTTGAGTTCTTTCACCATAACTTTTACCAACAGCAAACCACGCTTAGATTGGGTTACACAAACTGAGCAGGGAAATGCTTTTTGGAACGTATATCGTTCTATCTCGCAAAATCTGGGACAGGCTGCAATTTTGAATGTAGATCCAATTGAGGGTGCCGGCACATCATCTGAGCCTACCGAATATGTTTTTATAGATCAATACGGAATTGAAGGCGGTGCAACTTATTGGTATTGGATAGAAAGCAACAGCTATGATGGAGTTAGTGATATTTACGGACCTGTATATCTCACTATTCCACCCGGAATTGACGATCCCGGAACACCTCAAATTCCAACGCATTATGGCTTATATCAGAATTTTCCAAATCCGTTCAATCCAACTACCCTCATTTGTTTTGCTGTAAAAAATGACTGTGTTGGAGAATTAACTATCTTTAATGTGCGGGGACAGAAAATTAAAACTCTCTATGTTGGAAATATCCCAGGCGATGAAATAGTAAGTGTGGTTTGGAACAGCAGGGATGATGATGGTAAAGAGGTTGCTTCCGGTGTTTATTTATACCAACTTATTACCAATAATAAAGATAAATACTTAATGAAAATGCTATTGGTGAAATAGCATTTAGCTTCGACTTATTTGGGGAGAAGCAACTATTTCTATTGGTGAAATAGCATTTAGCTTCGACCTATTTAGGGAGAAGCAACTATTTCTCTTTGGTGAAATAGCATTTAGCTTCGACCTATTTAGGGAGAAGCAACTATTTCTTTTGGTGAAGTAGCATTTAGCTTCGACTTTATCTTAACCCGACTCGGGTTTACAAACTCGAGTCGAGTTAACGGCAGTTGCACAGTATAAGCTGTGCAACAAAGATAATATTGATGCACGTTCAGTCTTGAACGTGCTTTTTTATTTAGAAATTTAAACCAAAAACTATAAAAATTCCTGCATTCACTCTGATGATATCGTACTTGATAATTAACAATAGAGCTATGCAATCAATAATATACCGATTGACATATAAACTTACATTTTTTTTTAATTTCAAATAATAATTAAATAGGAGAATCCATGGAAAACAAAATATTAGCGACAGTAGATGGTGTTCAAATTACACAAACACAAGTAGATAGTTTTATTAAAAGATTAGATCCTCAGCAAGCAATGCAATATCAGAGTGATGAAGGTAAAAAACATATCTTACAAGAACTTATTAATCAAACTCTTTTCTTAGCAGATGCAAAAGCAAGCAAACTTGAAGAAACAAATGAATTCAAAAGCGAGATTTCAAAAATGAAAGACATGATATTAACTCAATTGAATGTGAATAATCTTATGGCATCTGTACAAATAGATGATACAGAAGTAAAAGCACATTTTGAAACAAATAAGCAAAATTTTTCAACTCCTGAACAAACAGATACAAGTCACATTTTAGTAGATTCAGAAGAAGAATGTAAAAAGATCCATAAGAAGGTCATAAACAATGAGATCACTTTTGAAGATGCTGCAAAAGCTCATTCAAAATGTCCTTCAAAAGAGAAAGGTGGGAATTTGGGATCTTTTCCAAAAGGGCAAATGGTTCCTGAATATGAAGCTGTTGCTTTTAGTATGAAAAAAGATGATATCTCTGAACCGGTAAAGACACAATTCGGTTATCATATAATAAGGTTAAACGAAAAGAAAGATGCTACTGAAGCAAAATTTGAAGATGTGAAAGAGCAAGCTTCAAAAGATCTTCTTGGCTCTAAACAAAAAGAAGAATACATGAATAAAATTAATGATATGCGTAAAACTTTCAAAGTTGAAATAGTATAATTACTAATTGAAGATTTTTTGAAATTACTGATAATACAAATTTATTTTTCAATAATTTCTTTGAAAGAAGTTTAGCAAAGTTTTAAACTATTGTAGCACGTTCATTCTTGAACGTGCTATTTTTTTGTTAAAATAGAAAATAATTTTTCATCCACAAAACCAATTTATTAATTACAAAACATTTAAAAATTAAGCTTAAATGAACATAAAAAAAAATACTTGCTATTATAATAAAAGTTTAAAATTTGGTATAAAAATTATTATAATTAGTATTATTTAAAAAATAGGGAGAGAATATGGGTTTCAAAACATTTCCAGGTGGAATTCACCCTCACGATTATAAAGCTTTTTCTAAAGATAAGAAAATAGAAAAAATGCCGATCCCCCAAAAAATCGTAATTCCCCTTTCGCAGCATATTGGAGCTCCATCAAAACCAATCGTTAAAGTTGGAGATGAGGTTCTTGCCGGTCAAAAAATAGCAGAAGCAGGTGGTTTTGTCTCTATTCCAATGCATTCTTCGATCTCCGGCAAGATTACTAAAATCGATAAATTCAGACATCCAACTGGTACTTTAGTTCAAGGTATCGAGATCACAGGTGATGGTGAAGATAAATGGATCGAGTTAGCTGACGATAATAACTATATGGAACTTGTTGCAAAAGATATGAAAGATAGAATTGCTGAAGCTGGTGTTTGTGGAATGGGTGGTGCTGGTTTTCCAACCCATGTGAAACTTTCACCTCCGGAAGGGAAAGCAATCGATACGATCATCTTGAATGGTGTGGAATGTGAACCTTATCTTACTGCTGATTATCGCATCATGTTGGAACGGGCTGAAGACATTATCTCCGGTCTTAAAATACTAATGAGAATAGTTGATGCCAAGAATGGTGTTGTTGGTATTGAAGCAAATAAACCTGAAGCTATAAAGCTTTTTAAAAATCATTTAAAGAACGATAAAAATATCAAAGTTGTAGGACTTCACCTCAAGTATCCGCAAGGTGCAGAAAAACAACTTATTTATGCTGCTACAAAACGTAAAGTTCCAAATAAAGGTGGGCTTCCTATGGATGTGAATGTTGTTGTTCAAAATGTGGGAACTGCAATCGCTGTTTATGAAGCAGTGCGTTTTAAGAAACCTCTGGTAGATAGAGTTATTACGGTTAGCGGTAAAATCGTGAAAGATCCCAAAAATCTCAAAGCTCGTATTGGAACATATTATTCTGATCTTTTAGAATATTGCGGTGGTACTACAGAAGATATTGGCAAAGTTATCTCCGGTGGTCCGATGATGGGATTCGCAATTCCATCTTTAGAGACACCAATGACCAAAGGAAGTTCCGGTCTGCTTTTATTTGATAAGAAAGAAGCTCATAAGGAACAAGAGGAAGTATGTCTACGCTGCGGACGCTGTGTAGATATTTGCCCTATGAATATTGTTCCCAGCTTTATTGCACACCATGTACGCAATGATGATTGGGATTCTGCAGAAAAAAGTGGTGTGATGGACTGCATAAAATGTGGTAGTTGTGCCTATGTTTGTCCTTCTCACATCAAACTTATCCAATGGATAGATATTGGTAAGATAAAAGTGAGCGAGAAAAATAGAGTGAAATAGGAATTTGGGGTTCGGGATTCGGGAATATTATGAAAAATTATAAAGAATTGATTGTTTGGCAAAAAGGTATTTCACTAACAGTAGAAGCATACCGGATTACTGAGCAGTTTCCAGAGAAGGAAAAATTTGCTTTAGCTAATCAGATACAACGTGCTGCTGTTTCAATACCTTCTAATATTGCCGAAGGGTGGGGACGTGGAACAACAAAAGAATATATTCATTTTCTGTATATTGCCAAAGGTTCTTTAATGGAGTTAGAGACACAGATCATTATTGCTTATAAGCTGGAATATATCGATCAAACTGATTATGATAGAATTTCAAATTTAATCACAAGCATTGCGATGATGCTAAATAAATTAATTTCAAAATTAAAAAAAATAAAAAAGGATTAAGGTATTTGGAAAACTAGGGAACATAATTCACTAATCCCGAAATCCAAAATCCTATCGACGGAGGATATATGAACGATGTTTTTGCTGTTTCTGCAGCACCGCATATTAAACAGAAGATATCAATAAAATCTGTTATGTGGCAAGTCGTTTTAGCTCTTACACCGGCATTGCTGGTTGGAATTTTCTTTTTCGGAATTCAATCTTTATTTCTCACTCTTTATGCAGTTGCTGCTGCTGTTTTCACAGAAGCGCTAATTCAGAAATGCAGAAAGGTTCCAATAACAATTGGTGATGGCAGCGCAGTTGTAACAGGAATTCTTATTGCATTTAATATTAATTCTTCTTCACCTTGGTGGCTACCTGTTCTGGGAGCAATTTTTGCAATTGCGATAGGTAAACAAATATTCGGTGGATTAGGTTTTAACATTTTCAATCCCGCTCTTTTGGGACGTGCTTTCATGATGGCTTCATGGCCTACATTAATGACAGCAGGTTGGAAATTCACAGCACCAATGAGCAATCTATTCCAAAGCTCTATAAACGGACTGAGAAATTTACCTTCAAATGTTCCTGATGTTGTAACTTCTGCTACTCCGCTGGGTGTTGTAAAAGCCTTGCGTGATACAACTCAAATAAGTAGTGATATGGCAAACACGGTAATGGATAATCTCACCAGTATGAACACGCTTCAGAATCTTTTCTGGGGAAATATTGGTGGTGTTATTGGTGAAGTTTCTGCTGCTGCACTGCTTATTGGAGCTGCTTACCTTGCTTGGAAACATATTATAGAATGGCGAATTCCGGTAAGTTATATTGGAACTGTATTCGTGCTTATTTATATGTTCGGTGGAATCAATGGTATGTTCTCAGCTTCTATAATGCTTCCTTTATTTCATATTCTTGCCGGAGGGCTTATCCTGGGTGCATTCTTCATGGCAACCGATATGGTTACGTCTCCTGTCACAAAAAAGGGAAGGCTTATCTTCGGTATGGGTTGTGGAATTCTCACTGTCGTTATCCGCCTGATCGGTGGATATCCGGAAGGAGTTTCATACTCAATTCTTCTAATGAATATTGCAGTTCCACTAATTGATAGATATACTGTTCCCAAACCTTTTGGGCAAATTAAAAACGGTTAATTAAACGCTGATCCACGCTGAGGAGTATGAATAAAATATGAAGAAAAATTGGGTGAAAATGGAAAGAAGAATTAATCTGAATATCATATGTTTTCATAATTTTCTTAAAGAATCTGCGTTGAATGAAAAAAAGTTTAGAGAACGTTAAATAGTATGAAAGATCTAAAGAATTATAAATATTCAGATTTAACTGAGAAGATCATAAAAGAAGTTTATTATGTCTTCAATAAATTAGGAAGTGGTTTTTTAGAAAAAGTATATGAGAAAGCTTTAATTCATAGATTGAATATAATTGGTTTAAAAGCTGAATCTCAAAAGCCAATTCATGTAAAAATGGATAAAATACTTGTAGGTGAATACTTTGCTGATATTGTTGTAGATGATAAAATAATTATTGAACTCAAAGCTAAAAATATGTTAGCAAAAATAGATGAAGTTCAATTAGTAAACTATTTGAAAGCTACAAAAATGGAAGTAGGGTTACTAATAAATTTTGGAGAGAAAATCGAGATTCGCAGAAAAGTTAATACTTTGGATTATAATTAAGGATATCAATATATGAAAGCAAAAAGTCTTTTTTTGACAAATTACTCAAGATCATACGTTTTCATAATTTTCTGAAAGAATCTGCGTTGAATTTAAAGGAGAATAAATGAAATATTATTTAAAATTAGGTTTTATATTATTTATTATTACAGCTATTGCCAGTGGAGTTTTGGCTTACCTGAATACATTAACACAACCAATTATTGAAGAAAATCAACGAGTGGCACAGGAAAAAGCACGAAAAGAAGTTCTCCCTTCGGCAGTCACTTTTGAAGAAGTTTTCAATGAAGAGGTTGCTGGTGAACTTACTTATCATATAGGGAAGAATGCCGAGGAACAAGTTGTCGGCTATACATTTGTGGCTTCTCTCTATGGTTACAGCGGTGATGTGAAAACAATGGTTGGAATTAATACTGATCTGATTATTGAAAAGATTAAAATTATTTCCCAGGCAGAGACTCCAGGCTTAGGAGCCAATTGTGAGAAACTAGAATTTCAAGAACAATTCAGTGGAAAACAAAAAACGGAAATGAAAGTTGATAAAGACGGTGGAACTATTGTAAGTTTAACCGGTGCAACCATTACAACACGTACAATTGCAAATTCCATAAAAGCTGCCATGGACAAACTTGATATTCCTGCAGATGAGACTAAAGGAGGGCTTGAATAATGACTTTACTTAAAGAATTTACAAAAGGGTTTATTAAAGAAAATCCGGTGTTTATTATGGCATTAGGACTCTGCCCCACTTTAGCTGTTACCTCCTCAGTAGAAAATGCAATCGGTATGGGTTTAGCTGCAACTTTCGTGCTGGTTTTTTCTAATATATTTATCTCACTTATAAAAAATTTAATTCCTTCCAAAATCAGGATACCGGCGTATATAGTTGTAATTGCATCCTTTGTAACAATCGTGGATATGGTTATGCATGCGTATCTTCCAGCTATCCATAAAAGTTTGGGATTGTTCATCCCGCTAATAGTTGTAAACTGTATTATTTTGGGAAGAGCTGAAGCATTTGCCAGTAAGAATAATGTATTTAGATCTATCTTAGATGGCTTGGGAATGGGACTTGGATTTACACT
>JAUVKM010000079.1 GCA_030596265.1 Candidatus Cloacimonadota bacterium | reverse complement strand
TCAGGTAAATGCAAAAAACTGATAGTTACAGGATGTTTGGTAAAGCGATATTTCGAAGATATTAAGAATTCATTCCCAGAGATAGATGAAGTGATTCAATTAAAGGATTTCAGCACTTTTAAGAAAATATTCGAAGTAAGTGCTAAAGAAGACAGAAAACTGCTTACACTCCCGCATTTTGCCTATCTGCGTGTAAGTGACGGTTGTAATAACCACTGTTCCTATTGTGCAATACCTGCAATTAGAGGACAACTTAAAAGTGTACCTATCGAAGAATTGGTAACAAGTGCAGAATCTCTAGTTGCGAAAGGTGTTCGTGAGATCATTCTCACAGCTCAGGATACTGCACAGTATGGAGTTGATATATATGGAGAGCAGAAGCTTTCTGAATTATTACAAAAGCTTAATGATATAAAAAAATTAGAATGGATAAGGATTTTGTATCTTCATCCTGCACATATCTCTTCTGAGATGATCGATACAATTGCACAACTTTCAAAAGTTTGTAAATATTTTGAGATTCCAATTCAGCACATTAATAATGAAATTCTTGGCAGTATGAATAGAAAAGTAACTAAAGAAAGAGTATCAGAGATAATTGATGAAATTCGTTCCAAAATCCATAATGCTGTAATTCGAACAACTCTTATTACTGGTTATCCCGGTGAAACAGAAGAAAATTTTATAGAACTAAAGAATTTTGTGAAGGAAATGAAATTTGAACGTCTGGGTGCTTTTGCCTATTCAAGAGAAGAAGATACACCAGCTTTTGATCTTAAACCTCAAGTTTCGGAAGAGATTGCAGAGCAAAGAAAAGATGAGCTTATGCAGATCCAACAGGATATTTCTGAAGAATTCCTTGCAGGATTAGTCGGACAAAAGATAAATGTTATCATTGATAAAAGTAGTGATGAAGAAGGTTTTCTTTTTGAAGGGAGAAGCTATTTCGATTCACCTGAAATTGATGGTGTAGTTTTCATCACTGAAGGTAAAGGTAAAATTGGTGATGTCGTTGAAGTCGAGATCATTGATGCCTGGGAATATGATTTGATAGGAAGTATCATTTGAGAATTTCAAGAATTGAAAAAACAAAATATGAATATCCATTATCCAAGAGAAGTCGTTTGCTATCGCAAGCTGACTTTTACAACACGGAATGATTAATTTGGAAGGATAAAAGTTCGTGTTTATTCGTGTAAATTCGTAGTTGAAAAAGGAGGATAGATGAATAAGAAAATTGCACTAACTGGAATAAAACCGACCGGTCTTCCACATATCGGGAATTATTTTGGAATGTACATACCAGCACTCGAATTGGCAAAAGAATATAATACAAGATATTTCATTGCAGATTATCATGCTTTGAATTCAATAAAAGATCCGCAGAAAATAAAAGAACTGATATACGAAGTTGCTGCAACTTGGCTCGCTTGTGGTTTAGATCCCCAAGAATCAATATTATATAAGCAATCAGCAGTTCAAGGAACTTTCGAATTGGCAATTTTTCTTATGGCGTTTGCATCCAAAGGATTGATGAACCGAGCACACTCGTATAAAGCAAAAGTACAGGAAAATCTTGAAATTAAAAAAGATCCTGATGATGGTGTGAATATGGGACTATTCACTTATCCCGTTCTCATGGCAGCAGACATATTGCAATTCGACAGTGATATTGTTCCTGTGGGGAAAGATCAGAAACAACATTTGGAAATGACAATTGATATTGCTCAGTCAATCAATCATAATTATAAGAAGGAACTTCTAAAAATCCCGCAGGCTCTAATACAGGAATCGACAGGATATGTAACCGGTTTAGACGGTAGAAAAATGAGTAAAAGTTATAATAACACAATCCCGCTTTTTCTTCCGGAAAAGAAACTTAGAAAACTAATTATGAAGATAGTGACAAATTCTCAGACTTTGGCAGAATCCAAAGATCCTGATAATTGCAGTATTTTTTCTTTGTACAAATTATTTGCGAATAAAGATCAGCAGACTGATTTACGATCAAAATACTTAGCTGGAGGAATGGGCTGGGGCTATGCTAAGCAAGAACTTTTTGAAGTTATGAATAATACGCTTATGCCAATAAGAGATGAATACAATAAGTTAATTGAAAATAAGGATTACATTGATCAAGTTCTGAAAGACGGAGCAGAAAGAGCGAGTAAAATTGTATCTGAAAAAATGGTTTTCATTCGTAAAGAAATTGGTTTGGAATAATTATAAAATACAATAAAATCTGTTTGACACAATATCCAGCATAAATATTTGTGTTTCGCAGTAAGTAATTAGGAGAAATAATGTATACAATATTAATGATAATACATGTTATAATTTCAGTAGCTTTGATTATGGTTATTTTAGCTCAATCAAGTAAGGGTGGAGCTCTCGACGGGATGGTTGGTGGAGCAGCTTCTAACGTTCTTGGCGGTCAGGGTGCCTCTAAGTTTTTAAAGAATGCTACACAGATTCTTGCAGTTCTTTTTGTATTAAATTGTATTTTGCTTGCATTCCAGTTGAAAGGTAAAGAACCAACAGCAAGCAGTAAAGCAGTTGAAAAGATGAAAAAAGAACAAGTGGCAGAGCCTCTTGAGCAGGAAGAGCTTCCGATACTTCCAATTGAAGAATCAACTGAAGAACCTACTCAAAAACCAACAGAATAAGAAATTAGCAGAAGTGGTGGAATTGGCAGACACGCAAGACTAAGGATCTTGTGCCCAATGCGGGTGTGCGGGTTCAAGTCCCGCCTTCTGCACCAATACAAAACCGTTCGAAAGAACGGTTTTTTTAATTTTATATAGCAATTATTTTAATAAAGGTTACCTTATTTATAAAAAGTGTTCAGCAGAATGTAAAATGCTGTCTTTCTGAGGAAATCTTCGGAGTAATTTCTAACGCAGAATCTCATTATAAGCGGAGATCCTTCCTAAGAACAACGTGCAAGATTTATCAGCCTTTGGCTGATTCGTCAGGATGACATAAACACTCTATTATGCAGAACTCTAAACATATTGGAGGTAAGTATGAAAAGAATAATTATCCCATTTCTCTTTGTTGCAATTTATTTAAGTTTATCAGCTGAAAATCCAACAACCAATGAATCTATTAAGGAAAAATTACAAGAACAAAGCACTTATTCCGGATCAGCATTAGCTTCCAGGGAAGATCGAATTCCCTATGGTTCCCCTTTAGAAGCGAAAGTAATGGTAGAAGATGCAATTGATTATATGCAAGAAGTTGATTTTGAAAAAGCGTTTTTAAATTTTAGAGAAAAAGAGGGACAATTTCAATTTAAAGACCTTTACCTTTTTGTAATTGATATGGATGGTAATGTTTTGTTTCATGGAGGGGAAGAAGCATTAATCGGAAAAAATATGATCGACCTTAAAGATTCTGCCGGCAAATACTTTATTAAAGATTTCATCAAACTCATGGAAGATTCAAATAATGGCTGGAAAGAATACTACTGGAGGAATTACGAAACTCAGAAAGTTGAGATGAAACTTACATATTTAAAGAGATTCAATGAAAACATATTCATTGGTTGTGGTGCATATCAACCAAGATATTAACTAATAAAAAAATAATTTTCACATGGTTTGGCAATTAATGCCAAACTGCTATAACTTTTATAATTAAAAATATAATCTTTGTTGGTCATTGGCACATCGAGTCGTTACTTTACAAACCCAGAATTATAGATTGTCAGGTAATTTTCTAATTGACACTTAAATTTTATTTTACTAAAATCGGTTTTACATTGATGATTTAATTTATATTTAGATAATTTGAAAATTGAGGTAAAAAAAATGAAATATCTTTATTCAATTATATTTCTAATTGCAATCATTAACATTTCAGCACAAGAATGGAATAGAAACGGTCCATATTCCGCACATGTTATTTCCCTGGCAATTGCCCCATCAGACACAAGTGTTATTTATGTTGGTACGTTTTGTGATGGGGTCTATAAAAGTATAGATGCAGCAGAAACTTGGATTCATTGTTCGATTGAGAATATACCAACTTGGGAAGATCCTTCTAATAATTCTCCTACTCAACCATGCTGGTGGTATGGTGATTATTATCCTATACAATCAATTGCTATTGATCCCACAAATGCTGAACATCTCTGGGTTGGAACTGGTGGGAGAGGGTTATTTGAGAGCAATGATGGAGGAATAAATTGGCTACAGGCAAATGAAACATTGCCCGATTCTCTCGATGTTGATTATATTCATATAAATGAAAATAATCCTGATAAGATTTTTATTGGTGCAAAACCACAGTTTGTTGGACCTCCATTACCCTTAACAAATGGTGGGTTATATCAAACTATTGATGGTGGAAATAACTGGGAATTAATTGAAGACGTACCTCATGGAGATACATATCATATAGCTTGTATTACTAATGTACCTGATAGTGAAGAACATCTATATGTAGGGATTAACAGTGGCGGAGAACCAGGTTTTTCATGGGGATTAATAGAAAGTATAGATGGTGGGAATGAGTGGCAAATAATTATGGATGATTTTCCAATTTATAACTTGTCTATAAATCCTGATAATAATCTGAACATGTGGAGTATTATAATTACATCATTCCAGGATATCTTATTGGCTTCTTCAACAGATGGTGGTTATACATGGACACCTTATCCTGATATGTATAATCCTGAATTATGGCTTACAAGTTTATATGCTGATTCAGAATACAATTTATATGTAGCAAAAGGATGGGGGTATACATCTTACGGGAATGTTAAAAAAAGTAGTGATAATGGTAATACTTGGATATATATAGATTCATTATGTGCTGGAAGAGGAGTTATCCTTCGTAATCGTTGTGAAGCCAATAGAGAAAATATAAATAATATTTATTTTGGTACATGTTGTGGTATATATAAATCAAATGATGGTGGATTCAACTGTCAATTAGAAAACTCAAACATATTTAATTCTTATATAAAGGAGATAGAATTACATCCTTATGATCCCAATATTTATTATGCCGGTGGAAACCAGGGTTTATGGAAAAGTACAGATGGATGTATTTCCTGGCAGCAGGAAAGTGATGAATCTATAAATTCTGTCAAATATGATCCTCAACATCCGGATACTTTATATTATGGGGGTCAAAACGTAATGCGCAGCTTCGATGGTGGTTTAACATTTGAAGATATAAGACATAACGTAATTGGAGATATACTTGATATTTCTATTAATCCACAAAGTACTAATATAGTATACATCGTATCTGTTTATTATGGTAATAGAGTTTATAAAACAGAGAATTACGGAGATACTTGGAATTTGATCCATGGAGGAAATGCAAATTATCCGATGGTTACAATTGATCCGAATTATCCTGACACCATATATTATGCTGATTATCGAAGTGTTGATGGAGGAAATTCTTGGGAACATTTAGTTTTTATTGATGAAATTATCGGTATTCATCCTCAAAACTCAAATACAATTTATTATTCAAATAGAAACACACTAAGTGTCTCTTATGATTGGGGTGCAACCTCTCAAGTATTGGATACTTATTCAAATTGGACAGTTCCGGTTCCGGCTATAGGTAATCTGGTTTTTGATAAGAATAATCCGGATAATATGTTTTATTGTACACCTAATAATGGAATTCATTATAGTACGGATGCAGGGGAAAACTGGTTTGTGTTAGAAGGTAATTATGATAACCGAACATTGGATTTTATTCCAGTGTTAGATGAAAATAAAGTTTATGTTGCAACGCATGGAGATGGAGTCTGGATCGGTGAAAATATATCATTAGATATAAACAATACTATTTTACCGGAAATAATGCAATTGTCTTTGCAGAATTATCCAAATCCATTTAATCCTCAAACAAATATAAAATTCAATTTAACTCAATCAGGTAAAATAAGCTTATCAATTTATAATATTAAAGGACAATTAGTTAAAAAACTAATTAATAATGAGTCATTTCAGAAAGGAATTCATTCTGTAATCTGGGATGGAAATGATGAATTGAATGAACCTGTTAGTTCGGGAGTATATTTCTACAAATTGAAAGTGAACAATCAAACAGAAACAATAAAGAAAATGCTGCTTCTAAAGTAATACACTAATAGACAAAACCCAGCTTGAGAAATACTCAGGCTGGGTTTTATTTATGTTTTAATTTAAATCTTTTACAATTTCCTAATTTAAGGAAAACAATAAAAAAATTCCCACATAATTTCCAGCCATCTAAATCACGATAAAAATATGATATATCTCCATTTTCGTCAGAAGGTTCATCTGTAGAAGTTTCATCGAGGTGCATTATAAATGAAGCTGTAGCATAATTTCCATTCAATGCGATCTCAATATTTTCAAAGTTTAAATTCTGATAATCATTTAATCTTGTGAACCATATTGTATTTCTTTCCCATTCAAAGTCATCACCATTATGTGAGAAATCCTGATGATAATATTGCATAATTCCATCCAGATCATCAAAATTGAAGTTAGATTGAATCGAATCCAGAATATCAATGATCTCATTTTTATCCAGTTCTTCCGATGATGTTGTATCACATGAAGTTAGAAAAAGAAACATAAATGATAATAATAGTAATAGTAATAGATATTTCATAGATTTACTTAACATTTAGGATTATCTTATTAACCCAAAGTGCTTGTCTATCATAGTTTTCTTTGAAGTTCTCTACCATAAATCTACGGTCAATCTCAATTATTTTATTGAATTCTTCTTTTCCATTTATTGTAACAACAACAGGGATATCCAGATTGAGCATTTGCGGATGAATATAAAGTGTTATCTGAGAAACACGTGAAGTTTTAATATTAAAATGATTACCATAATAAATAGCATTTACAGATCCGGAAGGCTTTGTATAATTAAAAGCATCATAATAAGCAATTTCCGGGAATTGACCAGCTAAGTGGATTTCTTTATCAGCTCGTAAAACTGTTAATGCAAATTTATCACCGCGTTTTTTCTTGCTTCGCAATTCAATTAATTTTCCAATGTTTTCAGCTTCAACACCATCCATTTTTATTATAATATCATTTTCTAATAAGTCCATTGTTTCTGATGTAGATTTTGGTACAATCTTTGATATTCTGGTTCCGTAATCTTCATACTCACGATCGTTATAAAACCCAAATGAAATTCTTTCATCAGCAATTTTTACATTATATTCTTTGTGCCATTCTTTGGAGGATAACGTTGTATCAATTGATGTTATCTGAATCCAATCACATTTTCCATATTTCAACATAGATGTTTCCCAATATATTTCCGATGGGAAGATATCTCTCACTTTAGTTTTCATGTTTTCAATGATTACTGGAAGCTCTTTATTTGCATATTCAAATGTATGACCGAACCCCCAATATTCTTTATAGAATAAATTAGCATCAGCTTCCAAAGAGAGTTTGATAAAATTACGCATTGCTTTGGCAGGATAAAGCCCATCTTCGTCGGTATTAATGGCATAAACAAAACGATTAGTAAAGTTTGGAAGATATACTGGTATTTGTGTAACGGCACTTCCTACTGAAATCATTCCATTAAGAGGATAAAAAGCTGCGAAATCATCAGGTGCATTTAATGCAAGATGGAACGCACCGGAACCACCATCAGAAAAGCCTGATATATAAATCTTGTTATCATCAATATTATACTGAGATTTTAACTTTCTGATCTGAGCTTTCAAATTATTGATCCCAGCTAAATTCCACCAGGCAGTATAATTATTCCCCATAGGGTATACAACAATCCAGTTATTTTCTTTAGCATACTTTGTAAAATAATTCTGCTTTGCGTATTCTACTGGAGTTTCATGAAACACCTTTGTACTCACACCACCGTGAAGATAAATTATGAGAGGAGTTTTCTTCTTACAATCGTATCCCTTTGGAATATATACAACATAAGGTGCAGCCAATGTATCATTAACTTGATTGTGTTCCAAAAGAAAAACGTTAGTGCTGTCCGGTTGAGAATAATTTTGCCAATTTGATAGTATCGTAAAAAGTGAATCATTTGATATTTGTTGATCAGAAAATAATTTATTAATAATCTCTGTATTAATTTCTTCAGCATAAGTAAGATTGATTAAGACAATTAATAGAATGAATAATAGATATTTTCTCACAATTACTCCTATTTATAAACGTAAATTCTAAAATCTCCAATATCATCAGGTCTTTCCAGCGGCATATTGAATTTCTGCAAAACCTTAATATATCTT
>JAUVKM010000144.1 GCA_030596265.1 Candidatus Cloacimonadota bacterium | reverse complement strand
GCCGAATTATGTGGATTATATTGTCTTTGCGAGTTTAATCTGCCTATGGCTGATTTCTTCTTATTGTTACTAATGAAGCAATCTCTGTTGTTGGGAGAGGAGAAAGAAATGATTGCCACGTCGCTTTTGCTCCTCGCAATGGTTCAAAAATATTGCATTTTTTCTCTCAACCATTGCGGAGGTTTTTAACCATCCGCAAGGTAAATCACTGCTATTTTTTTTCTTTCACAAATCTATCGAACCATTCTATCATTTCTGCTAATACATGCAAGCCCGATCTTCTTGCCCGATAGTTATGACCTTCGTAAGGTAGAATTACCAATTTTGCCGTTCCACCATTTCCTTGTAATGCTTGATAAAATCTCCTGGATTGCATTGGATATGTGCCGGAGTTCGGGTCATCTTCACCATGAATAAGTAAAATCGGCTCGTTAATTTTTTCGGCATGAGCAAATGGAGAAACTTCCAGATAAAAATCTTTAGCTTCCCAGAAGGTGCGTCGCTCACTTTGAAATCCAAACGGAGTGAGAGATCTGTTATAAGCACCACTGCGTGCGATTCCAGTTACGCAAAGATCACTATGAGCAAGCACATTTGCAACCATGAATGCTCCGTAACTATGTCCGGTAATTCCAACTCTGTTTGGGTCAATGATACCTCTTTCATCCAAATATTTTATTGCGGCTTCCACACTGTTTACGGTTTGTTCGATAAAAGTTTCATTCACAGTTTCAGGATCTCCCACAATTGGAATAGAGGCTTTGGTAAGAACAGCATATCCAAGTAAAGCAAAGTAGCGTACAGAAGAGCCACTGAACCTGCTGAATTTATTTGATGTGGTTGTGATCTGTCCGGCAGTTGTACTATCGGCAAATTCTTGTGGATAAGCATTAATAACAAGTGGAAGTATATCACCCTCTTTGTAGTCTGCAGGAAGATAAAGCTCTCCCGATAACGGAATGCCGTCTTTACGGATGTAAGTCACCATCTCTTTCTTAAGTTTAGTAAGTTGTTTAAAGTTGTTCGGATAATTCGTGATATCTTCCCTTTCTCCGGTTTTTAAATTTACAAGATAATAATTGGGAGGAGTAACTTGATCTTCATTTTTTATGATAATATTATTTAAATTATCATCAACAAAACTTTGAATAGTCTCATGCTGATCTTCTTTTGAGCGGAATAGAATATTTTTCTTTTTTGTAATTAAATTGAATTTTGCCAAATAGGGAAAATTTCCTTTGGCAGTTGCTCCAATATTATTTAGATAATAAACAGATTTTTCTTTTTTAATAAAAACATTTTCACCGCGTTTTGTTTTTCTTTGAACCAATTTTCCGGGGTTATTATATTTATCACGAGTACTTAGATCATATATCAATTTTGGTTTACCACCGATCTCAAATATCCAGCCTTTTTTCCACAGTTCATCCCGGTCATATTCATAGTAGAAAAGCTCATCTTTTTCTTCTGACCAATTGATACTTGAAAAACGGTGTTCCGTCCTGAATAATCCTTCTACAGTTTCTGCTTTGGGTGAAGATATTCGCATAATTTTATCACGGTGTTCAACAGTAATTTTCGGATCACCTTCATCTAAAGCTTCTACCCAGACCAAAGATGCATTTTTAAGCGGTTGCCATTCAAATTTACGGGGACCTGTGTAGGTACCACCAATTGGAACCACATCTTGCAAAGGACGGGTGAGAAGCAGTTTTACAAGCTCTCCACCTATTCCCCAAACCTCAATATTTTTTGGGAAGCGATAATATGGAAGAAGATAAGAATATGGTTGCTTGATCTTCTCAATAAATAAATATTTATTATCAGGAGAAGGTATAACTTTGCTAAAAATTGCGGATTCTCCGATCTTTTTTATCTCCCCATTTTCTGTATTTAATGAAATAATTTGCGATGTAAAATAATGATCAAAAAGAGCTTCATCATGTTTATTCTTAAGTAGATTTTGATATGTTCGGACAGTACTTTTTTTACCATAAGTTTCTTCAGTGATCGGAGACTCCGGCACAGCAGATTTAGTTGGTTCGTCCCTACGGTTTTTCGGAATTATTTTCAGTAAAATATTCTCATTATCATTCAACCAGCAGATTACTCCATCTTCCAAAATATCATTAATGAGTAAATCAGAATGAACCTTACATTCCCCATTTTTGAAATCAGCAATAATTAGCTGGACACCATTTTCTGTTTCATTTAATAAAGCTGCTTTTTTGTGATCATTAGAAATAACAATATTCCTTATTTTTGCATCAATTGGTAATTGGATTGGAATTCGTGATTTATCATAAAAATCAAAGATACTGATTTTGTTACTAGGATAATTTTTTATAGATGCATTCAATCTTTTGCTAAATTTTTCTCCTGCCAGTTTTAAGGAAGGTTCGGCTAGTTGTTCTAAAGTTTGATGCAATTGATAGTTTATTTCTAACCCGAAATGCTCAAATTGAATAAATTGAATATACGGATTTCTTTGTGTATCGTAAATCTTAACGATCTCATCCGCTGGAAGTTTATAACCGGTTTCGGCATTTAATATCATCAGTGCCCCCAATAATATAATAATAACAAGTATTTTCTTCATGAATATTCTCCAATAATTAATCAGATTCGAGGAAGTAAAATGAGTAGAGATTTGTGAAAAGATAAAATAATATTTTGTATTCTGTAGGGTCAATTCTCTGAATTGACCGAAAACAAGAAGAGCGCATCAAAATGATACGCCCTGCAACAAATAATTACTAATTCCCTTTCCCTGTGTCTTCGGTGCCTCAGCCTGTCAGGGCGTATCCGGCACATGCCGGAGAAGACCGGTGTCTCTGTGTTGAGTTTTTATTTCTTTCTTCGTGTTTCTTTGCGTTCTTAGCGGCTTTGCGGTGATTTAATTTCCTAAAATCCCCAACAACACACCAGCAGCGACAGCAGAACCAATAACACCTGCTACGTTCGGAGCCATGGCATGCATCAGCAGGTAATTACTGCGATCATATTTCTGACCCATCACATGAACTACCCTGGCACTATCCGGTACAGCACTTACACCGGAAGCGCCGATCATCGGATTTAATTTTTCTTTGAGGAATACGTTCATAAATTTAGCGAATAAAACTCCAGTAGCGGTTGCTATCCCGAATGAAAAAGCTCCCAAAGCAAATATCTTGATAGAACTTGAAGTGAGAAATCCCATATTCACCCCATCCACTATTCTTACCGCTTGTGTAGAAGCTCCCACGCAGAGTCCCAGAACTATCGTGATAATATCTATCAGGGAATTTGAAGCAGTTCTTGCCAGGCGCTCAGTAACACCGCTCTCTTTTAGTAGATTTCCAAAGAAGAGCATTCCCAATAATGATGATGCACCAGGAGCAATGAGAATTGTAACAAGTGCTCCCACAATTGGAAATAATATCTTTTCACGTTTGGTTACAAGTCGCGGTGTTTTCATATGGATGAGACGTTCTTTTTTTGTGGTGAGTAATTTTATAATTGGCGGCTGAATTACAGGAACTAATGCCATGTAAGAATAAGCTGCAATTGCGATGGGACCTAAAAGATGTGGAGCAAGTTTAGTTGATAAGAATATAGATGTTGGTCCATCAGCTCCACCAATAATACCGATCGCTCCCGATTCCATTACATTGAAACCTAAAAGTATTGAACCGATAAAAGTAGCGAAAATTCCAAATTGAGCAGCCGCACCAAGTAAGATCAATTTTGGATTTGCAATAAGAGTAGAAAAATCGGTCATTGCTCCAATTCCAAGAAAAATAAGCGGAGGATAAAGTCCGAATTTAACACCCGTATATAACTGATTCATTACAGACCCATCAGCATAAACACCATAAGCTTCAGTTCCGGGCAGGTTTCCTAAAATTACACCGAATCCAATTGGGACAAGTAGAAGTGGTTCGTAATCTTTGGCAATTCCCAAATAGATAAATACACCGCCAACAACCATCATGATAAGATATGGAAGCTGGATGTGAGCTAAGCCGGTCGTGTTGAAAAAATTAATTAATTCTGCCATTACTCATCAGCTCCTACTTCTATTAAAACTTCACCTTCCTGTACAGAAGCACCCTCTTTTACATGAACTTTACTTATGATGCCTGTTGCAGTAGAGACGATCTCAGATTCCATTTTCATGGCTTCCAATATTAGCACCAGATCACCTGCATTCACGTTGTCACCCTCTTTAACAAGTATGCGTAAAACTAAACCGGGAATAGGAGCAAGGACAGATCCGGCGGAGGTAACAACCGGTTTGGAAGGAATCTTTACAACATCGAGTGCCGGTTGTGTCTTCTCTGAACGGACTATTTCCGTTTTCCTGCGATCCGTTTTTTCCAGCTCTATCTCATAATCGATTCCATTCACCTCAACAACTACTTGGAAATTCTTATATTTTTTAATTCTGGCATCGTATTTTTCACCATTGATTTTCATTTTATATGTTTTCATTTTCTACCTCTTCTATCTTCAAAAATTCTATTTTCTACCATACCTGCAGCTTGCCACATACTTATTGTTTGTCTTTTCCATGTAAGATCGATCTTGTCTTTCTCTTCAGCGTCATGCAGCAGCATCGCGGTGATAGCTGCAACAATTCCATTACTGCTTATATGATTTCGTGGAGCTGTAACTTTACCAACCGAAGTTTGTACAACAGATCTTTTCTTTTTCTTGGGATCACCAATATGCTGTAATGAACCGATTATCAATCCAACAATGAGCAAACTTACAAAAACAATACCCATTCCCACAAGTATAATTCCAGAATAAAATGATTTCTTATTATTTTCATATTCAGCAATTGCTTTCTTTAGATCTTCATTGGAAATTCCTAGCTCCTGCATACTGATGTTAAATTCTGTTTGATCCTTAAGTTTGAGATATTGTGTGATCTTCTTCACAGGAATATTTGTCTGCGCAGCAATTTCCAGTAAAGTTGTGCTTGGAGCAAAATTTAGTTTCTTCTTCTCAGCAAAGCAAGTAACAGTAAAAACGATCATTAATAGAATTATTAATTTTTTCATATCAGTTTCCTAAAGTGGAATATTTCCGTGCTTTTTGGGTGGATTGGAAACTCGTTTTGTGGCTAGCATTTCCAGTGCTCGAATTATGCGGAAACGTGTTTGAGCCGGCTCTATGATATCATCTATGTAACCTTTTTTTGCAGCAACATACGGATTTGCAAATTTAGTTCTATATTCTTCCTCTTTCTCATTTGCTGCTTTTACCGGATCGTCTGCTTTACTCACTTCCTTACGGAATACAATCTCTACAGCACCTTTAGGACCCATCACAGCGATCTCTGCAGAAGGCCAGGCATAAACGATGTCAGCTCCCATGTTGCTGCTGTTCATCACAATATATGCTCCGCCATATGCTTTTCGGATAATTACTGTAATCTTAGGAACTGTCGCTTCAGCAAATGCATAAAGCAATTTTGCACCATGCCGTATTATTCCATTTTGCTCCTGATTACTGCCAGGAAGGAAGCCGGGAACATCTTCCAATACAACTAGTGGAATGTTGAAAGAATCGCAAAAGCGGATGAAACGTGCAGCTTTAACAGAAGCGTTAATATCTAATACTCCGGCTAAGACCTTAGGTTGATTGGCGATAATTCCAATACTGTGTCCATTCATTCTGGCAAATCCAACTACGATATTCTGAGCATAATTTCTAGAAGTTTCTAAAAATTCACCACTATCCACAATGTTGTTAATTACATCTAATATATCGTAGGGTTTATGTGGGTTTTCAGGGACGATAGAATTGAGAACTTCGCAGTATCTATCAATAGAATCATTGGGTGCAATATAGGGAGGAGTTTCCATATTATTAGAAGGAAGATAGCCAATAAGTCTTTGAATAAGAAGCAATGTCTCTTCCTCATTATCGCTAACGTAATGAGCAACGCCGCTCTTAGTCAC
>JAUVKM010000205.1 GCA_030596265.1 Candidatus Cloacimonadota bacterium | reverse complement strand
TTTTTTTTGTATTTTTGGAACTTGGGATTTTAATTGTAGAGTAAACATCAACTAAACCAACTTGTGAGAATGGAGTGTTTTCTTTTGAGATAAGAAAACGGACTCTTCTTGTTTTGTATGAAATACCACCTAAAATTGCTCTATCCGAATAAAGTACTGCGCCACCTGCATTCAAGAATTCATCAATTACTTCATTTTCTCTTGATGTATGCGGATCTGTGATTATGAGAACTGAATATTCATCAGGAGAAATTTTATCTGATAGAGAGAGCTGAGTAAAGCTTACACCGATCTGTTTCAGAATAATTTCCCATCCAGGCTTAAAGCTATCAATTCCTATTCTCAGATTCACACTAGATCTCCAATTATTTTCTTTAGCTGCTCTTCCCTACTTTTTAGCGAAAAATTGTTGAGAATATGTTTCCTGAATTGTTCTCCCGTTTTCTCATTCAATGCATCCTGAATGGAATTTGCCGTTTTTATTGGATCATCAAAAGGTACATAATATGCTGAAATACCGGCAACTTCCGGCAAAGCCCCACTGCTTGTTACTACTGGTATACATTCACACAACATAGCTTCAGCTAATGAAATCCCAAAACCCTCATGTGCAGAAACTTGAACATATACTTTTGCATTCTGCATATATTTAAGTAATTCTTCATCATTAACAAAACCGGTAAATGTAACATTATCAGAAGCAATTGAGCTAAGATATTCACCAGAATCATCATAATGCTTTCCAATTAGTACAAATTCCACATCAGGAAGCAGTGCTGCACTTTTCACGAAAGTTTCTAAACCCTTTCTTTGCAAAGTCTCTCTAGTTACATTCCCAACTGTGATCACAATATTTTTTTTATCCCCTTGCGGATAAAATGATTCTGTTTGAACACCATTGTAAACCAATTTTAATTTCTTAGTTGAAAAGTTATTTTCGATTTCTTTTTTATTTGATTCAGAAACTGCAAAAGTAAGATCAGTAGTGCGAAGTATGTATTTTACCTTCTTCATATTCTTAGGATTCAACATACCACCATATCCTATTTGCGGTACGTTTGCAACCTCATATCCACCGACCACAACTATACATTTCTTATGTAATAATCTGGAGAAGAAAACTGCGATATAGGCTGGAAGTTCTGCAAACCAGCAATAAATGATATCATTCTTGCAAACTCCAACAAAAACTTTATATGCTAGTGATGCTATCATTATGATATTTCTTTTTTTTGGAATTAGAATTGTACTTACATCTGCAAATGTATCCAAGATATTCCTGTCATTCCGTACAAATGATGAATTATAAGCTGAAAGAAATAATATCTTTTTTTTCATTGTAAATTATCTAACAAGAGCTATCTTCCCTTTTGATGTCTGCCCTCCAGGTGCTGAAATTACGTAAAGATATATTCCCGAACCACATTTTTTACCGGTTTTATTCAATCCATCCCAACTAAATTGTTCGTAAATATCCTTTTCAATTTCCAAAACAAGATCACCATTCAGGTCAAAGATTCTGCAAAATGTATTACCTTTAGGCATTGTGATTGCACTTCTGTTCTCAATTCTTAATATATCACCATTTTCTGGATAAAATGGGTTAGGATATACAATCGTTTCATAGAGCTTTGCTTCTTCGTTCATCTCAGCCGAAATACCAATTTCCACCGAATTCATTCCTAAGTTTGTTCCAATATATAAAGTCCCTGTTTTAGGCTCGTAAGCTAAATCTGTAATTGTATTTGAGATTAACGGAGTATTTTCTGTTGTAAGATTTATAAACTTGTCTCTACTCGTATCAAAGATAGTGATCCCAGCATCCTGAGTTCCAATCCAGACCATGCCAAAAGGATCAACAAACAATGCTGTAGGATAAGTTGAGATAGACCCATAAAGCCTTTCTTGTCCTTCATAGTACCAGTATTCGGGATCAGGATTATCTTCATTCCAAAACCAATGGTTATCGAACCAGACTTTCTTTTTTATAGTTGTACCAAACCAGAACCAATCAATTCCATCATACATAAATAATCCATGACCAGAAGCGATCCAAATTTCTTCATTATTGATATTACGTGAAGTTATATCAAAAATTCTTCCACTTTGTAGATTACCTGTAAATGGAGTTTTCGACCAATTGGCTCCATTTGTAATTGGATCTGTTGTATCATTCCATATTCTTAGACCAGAAATCCAACCACCAAAATATATTTTTTCTTCACCAATAAATATATAATTTGGATCCATATCATCCAGATCTAAGGGTTCAAACAATTCAAAATGGGTTATATAACTAAAACTATCATCAAGAATAGTAATATAACCAGTGCTGCCACCATAAGAGCAAATCCAAGTTCTATCTTGTTCGTCTATGGTTAAAAAGCTAATAGTGTTGTTACCAATACTGTCAGCTGTTGTAACATTATCCCATACATTATTTACATCATCAAATACACTAATTCCACCTTGCCAATTTTGTGAAGAATTACTACTCCAAGCACCAAACCATTTTCTATTATCTTCATCAACACAAATGGAATAAATGTTATTGCTCCTTAAATCCGTTTTTTCAGCATTGTAATTTTGCCATATATTTCCATCAAAAGAAGATACTCCTTTTGTACCTTTAGAAGTTGCTGAACTTCCTTTATGACCATCTGTAATCCAAAGTTTATCTTGTTTATCAAAAACCATATCTTTTATTGTATTGGAAAGCAGGCTGTTCGTTTTCTTGGGGAGTGACCAATCTAAACCATCATAAAATAAAAATCCTTCCCCCCATGTAAAAGCTACTAACGTTCCTTCTACTTCTTTGAATCCCATAATCTGAGTATTACTTAAATTCATATCATCAGCATACCATAATTCTTGAATTTGTCCGTTCGAAAATTTGAAAGCAGCAATATCTGTCGAATCCACAACAATCATTTTTTCTTCATCCCAATACCCAACACCAGCAATAATTTGCTGCGCACTATTAATATAAACTGGATATATAGAGGAGATATGATTTTCAATAATATCGTCATATACTATCCATTCAAAAGGGGGGAAACTGGACACAACAAGCCCTCCCCTAGTCCCAATCGCTACATAATTATTCATTACTGAAATATCGTTAATTATACTACTGGGGAATATAGAATTATCTACATTAAAATGTCTCCAATTACTTTCTACATTCATAGAATCTATATGAACAATATCTACACCGTTCTCACTTCCACAAAAAATATATCCATTATCAGATATTTGTAAACTAGTAATGTTATTCGCAGAAAGTCCATTCCCTGTATCATAGTTATTTAATAGAAGTGGAAACGGAAAATCAGGATCATCTTTGAAACAGCTTACTCCTAATTTTGTAGCAACGAAAATGAGAGAATCATTGTGAACTATTTTATTAACTATATTCGATTGGAGTCCTAGTGTTTCGGTGAGAGGAGTCAGAAAAACATTATTACTAATCCTATTAATACCATTATTAGCAGTTCCAACCAATATTTGATTTGAGCTTTCTAAATAATCAAGTACTCGGATATCATTGCTACCCAATCCATCTATAGTGGTTAGAGTTTCTCCAAACGAATTATTGTTAAGATTGTAATTTAGCAATCCTCCCCAAGTAGCTATATGCAATTCATTTCCGGTTTCAATAATATCAAAAATGTGAGTAGTATTAGTATAAACTTTCCAGTTTTTGAGTGCGAATAAACCTGTCGTGATCATGACCATAATGATAATTAATTTTTTTTTCATTTTTTAAATTCCTTTTTGAAAATATTATAGATAACAATAATAAAGATAAATAATAGAAATAATAAGATTGAGAGTAATATCCTTTTAGATGAAAATGAAAAACCAAAAGCAATGAGACCAAATAATAAAGTTAAAAAATAACATATAAATGCAATATTCTTTTGTGATAAACCGATTTCATGGAGCTTGTGATGGATATGTTCTTTATCAGCTTGAAAAATGTTTTCCTTTTTGTTTACTCGTCGTAATATTGCATATGCTGTATCCATAATTGGAATAGCCAATGCAATAATTGGAACGAGAAGTGTCATCGAAGTAATACCTTTGAATTCTGCTTTCCCAATTATTGAGATCGCAGCAATATTGAATCCTAGGAAAAGACTACCTGTATCACCCATAAATATTCTGGCCGGATAGAAATTATATTTTAAGAAAGCTAAATTAGCTCCGATTAAAGCTATGGAAGAAAAAATTATAATTGGATTAGATTTTAATAAACCAACAGCTAATAATACAACTGCTACAATTAAAGCAATCCCTGAAGCTAATCCATCCATACCGTCAATCAGATTAAAAGCATTAACAACAAGTAAAAACCACAATATTGTTACTGGATAAGAAAAATATCCTAATATTATTGTTCTGCCAAATGGATTAGTTAACAATTGAATACTAAATCCTGAAAAATA
>JAUVKM010000271.1 GCA_030596265.1 Candidatus Cloacimonadota bacterium | reverse complement strand
AATAAAGTTCCATATATTATCCCTCTACAATATTAGAATTATCAGCAAGATCAACATTCCTGCAATATACCAAAATATATATCTTGGTAAAAATCCATTATGTGCACTGCTAAATATTTTATTGAACCATAAAAATATATTCTTGAATATATCATAAATATCGAACCATTTCTTCTCTGCTTTCTTATAAAAGAAGGAGAGAAATTTGAAATTCTTGATCGTTTGATAAAAATCTAGAGGTGAGAAATTAGTTTCTTCCTGGATTTTTTCACCACCGATAAAGCTATCTGATACACGATGGTTTTTCATATTCCCATAAAGATAAATTAAGAAACCAACAACCACAGAAACAAGAATGAGAATAGAAACACTTTGTGATTGCCAAATACCTACATAATCCAATGTTCCGGTAACGGGCTCTATCAGATATGGAATTACTAATTTTGCTGCGAATATCCCAAACCCAATACAAACAATTGCGATAAAAATTTGTGGTAACCACATCAGGATACTTACTTCTTTAACTTTTGCCAATTCCTTGTTCCTTCTACCAAGATAAATACCTGCTATCAGCTTAATGAAACTTGCTAAAGTAAGTGCTGAGCCAAGAACAGCTAATGTAAGCCAGACTATCCAGAGTTTATTAGCCAGTCCTGTTCCATTTCCAAAATCAATGATCCCCTGATATATCATCCATTTCGAGAAAAACCCATTGAATGGTGGAATACCTGAAATCGAAAGAGCAAAAACTATAGCTGCAAAAAATGTTAACGGCATCATTTTAGAAAGTCCACCTAGTTCATCTAGATTTTCCTTTCCAGTTCTTTTTTCTACACTTCCAGCAGTTAAGAATAACCCACCTTTATAAAGCGCATTATTTATCATATGGAACATCCCTGCTGCTATACCAAGTGGACTACCCAGAGCAATTCCGGTAATCATATATCCCACCTGAGAAACAGCGTGATAACCAAGAAGTTTTTTGTAGTTATGCTGTACTAGTGCCATCATAACCGCTCCGATAATTGTAACAGCACCAATTATTAACAGCATTAATGTAGCCCAATCTGTTAGTTGGAAAATATCCTTACAGATCCTGACAAGAAAGTAAATTCCCAAAAGTTTATCGAGTGATGCCGGTAGGAATGCAGAGGAAGATGCCGGAGCTTTCTTTACATAATCGGGAACCCAACTATGGAAAGGCATTGCACCCGCTTTCGTAAAACTTCCCACAAGCAAACTTAAGAAAGCAATTATTCCCAATGTTCCCGAAGTTACAATATTGATCTCGGACATATTACAGGAACTTGTTATTTGCCATAGAATTCCAATTCCCATTATCAGTACAGAATCAGACATTCCCACAAGAACCATCGTTTTCTTTGCTGCTGATGAGCTTTCTTCGTCATATCCTTTTATCAATAAATAAAGTGTTAAACCCAGAATTCCCCAAAAGATGATGAAAAGAATTAAATTATCAGAAAATACTGCACCGAATGCTGCACCCAAAGTTATCAAGTAATACGAGTAATATCCTTTTATAGCTTTTTCCTTTGTGATATACGATAGAGAATAAAGTGCAAATAGGAAACCAAAAACACCAATAAATAATGCTATTAATTTACTTAGATTATCCACATTAAAAATGAGATATTTAGATACACTTGGAAAGTTAAAGCATTCCATATTTATAAGACCGGAATTCATTTTAAATACTATAATTGAGAAATACAAAATAACTACAGAAATTGTTAAAGATAACAATCCTTTTAAAATCTTTAATGTTTCCGGTAAAATAAACAGGATCACTCCGAGAATGATCGGTAAAAATATTAGATATTGCAAATTAATCATAATTTTATACCTTTAATTTAGCTTTTAGGTTTTTGGTTTTTTCCTGGGAGAGTTTTATCAATTCTGCTGCACTCATTATGTGCTTTCCGGTTTTATAATCAAAAACGTGTGACATCCTTTCCGTACAGCAATAGCAAGGATCTACAGCGGCAGTTGCAATAGCAGCATCAGAGATCGTTCCTCCCACACATGATATTCTAAAAGTAGGAATGCAAGTGAAGCTCGGTGCACGGATCTTATGTCTTACTGGAGAATTTCCACCATCGGATTTTACAAAATGGAATACTTCCCCACGAGGAGCTTCAGCATGACCTATTCCAATTCCAGGAGGAATTTCTTTCACTTTTACTTTTATATCTCCAGCTTTTGTTTTCTTTAGAGCTTCTAAACATTGTTTAATAATACTTATCGATTCATACATTTCCAGAAGACGAACTTCCGCTTTAGCAAAGACATCTCCTCCATTTGCAGTTATTACTTTCCAATCCACCATATCATAAGCAGCATATGGATCATCCCTTCGAACATCAATTTTAACACCAGAAGCCCTGGCAGTTGGTCCAACTGCACCAAAATCGTGAATATCTTCAGCAGTGAGAACACCAACGCCCTTCAGACGAGCGTGAATAACCGGATCATCCATAACTGCACCAACTAACATTGTAGTTTTAATTTTAACGTCTTCAAGAACATTTAGAAGTTGAGTTGCCTGTTCCGGGTTGATATCTCTTCTTACACCACCAATTGTAAACATCGCATAGTTATTTCTATTCCCGGTAATGATCTCGAACATATCCAGAACTGGTTCGCGATATTTCCAAGCCCACATAAAAAGTGTATTATATCCAAGAAAATGACCAGCGAGCCCAACCCACAAAAGATGGCTGTGAATTCTCTCCAATTCCCCCACGATCGATCTGATATATTTTGCTCTTTCAGGAATTTCAACTCCCGGAATACTTTCCACAGCATTAGCATAAGCAAACGGATGAGAAGTTGAACAAATTCCGCATATTCTTTCTACAACATAGAATACTTGCTCAAATGTTTTTGACTGACATAATTTTTCAATTCCTCGATGATTGTAACCGGTCTCCCAGATAATCTCTTTTACAATCTCTCCATCACAATAGAGTTTGAAAAATTCGGGTTCTTCTAAAAGCGGATGATATGGTCCAATAGGAACTAAAGTTCTCTTACCCATTTTAATTCTTCTCCTCTTTATAATCTCTTCTGAGCGGATATTTGCCATCAGGCCAATCTTCTGCAAAAAGGAATCTCTCCGGTTTTGGATGATTTAGAAATTTGATCCCCAA
>JAUVKM010000121.1 GCA_030596265.1 Candidatus Cloacimonadota bacterium | reverse complement strand
ATTTCATCTATCCTATATTTTGTTAAAACAGAAGTAACTGCATCCCCGCTTCTGTTCATATAAGTTTTAGGTTTTATAAAGATCAAATCATCTGAAATCAGATAATCATATTTAATTCTTCTTTTAAATTTCAGATTTAGTTTATTTAGGTAGAAATCCAGAAACGTAAAACCAATATTATGCCTATTAGATTTATATTTTTTCCCTGGATTACCAAGCCCTACAACTAATCTCATTATTCAGATTTTTTTTCAGAACTCTCTTCTTCAGTTGCTTTATCGCCTTCTTCGCCTTCAACACCTTCACCTTCGATTCCTTCTTCACCTTCAACTTCTTCTTCTACAGGTTCTTCTATAACTTTAGGAACACTTAAAATGGCAATTGTTATTTCATCAGAAAGTTCTGTAGCAACATCTTCAGAAATATCAAGGTCTTTAAAGTGAATAGAATCGCCAATATTCATACTGGAAATATCAAAACTAATTTCTTCAGGAATATCTTTTGGAAGGCATGTAACCTGGATCGTCCTGTGAATGATCTCAAAAACTCCACCTTCTTTTATTCCAAGTGCTTCACCAATAAAATTAATTGGAACATCAATTGTAATAGATTTACCTTTATGAAGTTCTAAGAAATCGATATGCACAACTTCTCTTGTTAATGGATGAATTTGCTTCTCTTTGATGAAAGTTTTGAATGTCTTTCCATCAACAGTAATATCGAAGAATGCAACCGCTCCGATAGATTTTTTATATTCGCGAGTATAATCACGTGCGTTGAAAGCAATTTTAATTCCTTCCTGTCCTGCTCCATAAATTATACCAGGGATAAGACCTTCTTTTCTTAATTCTGTAAGATCAGATCTTTTACCCAAATCTCTTTTTTCTGCATTAATTTTTATGTTCATTCCTTCCTCCGTTGAAATCCCGCTCTGTGGATTTTATGTTTATCTAAATAATATACTTAAAGATTCTTCAATGTGAATTTTCTTAATTGCATTAGCTAATAACTCGGCAATAGAAAGCTGTACGATTTTCTTACATTTTGCTTTCTCTTTACTTAAGGGAGCCGAATTTGTAATGAACAATTTCTCTATTGGTGATTCTTCTAAATTGCTAATGGCATTCCCCGAAAGGATTCCATGAGCACAGGCAGCATAGACTTTTTTTGCACCTTGGTTCATAAGTGCTTGGGACATTTTGCATAAGCTACCGCCAGTATCGATAATATCATCAAAAAGAATAGCTGTTTTTCCTTCAACATCACCAATAATATTTAATATTTCAGCTTTATCATTATTCCCGATTCTACGTTTATCCCCAATTGCTAAAGTACAATCAAGTCGTTTAGCTAATAATCTTGCTCTTGCCGTTCCACCGGTATCCGGTGATACAACAACAGCATTTTTCAAATCAAGATTTTCTTTAAAATATCGAACAAAGATAGGGGTTGAATAAAGATGATCAACCGGTATATCAAAAAAACCCTGAATCTGATCTGAA
Organism: Candidatus Cloacimonadota bacterium; assembly: GCA_030596265.1. The sequence goes on along the minus strand of JAUVKM010000121.1, from coordinate 5,141 downwards.
TGAAGATCCATTGCCACAATTCTGTTTGCACCAGCTTTTGTAAGAAGATCGGCAATTAATTTTGCTGTAATCGCAACTCCGGGTTGATCCTTTTTATCTGAACGGGCATAACCAAATATAGGGATTATACAATTAATCCTTGCTGCTGATGCACGCTTAAGTGCATCTATCATGATGAATAATTCCATTATGCTATCGTTAACAGGAAAACATGTGGGCTGTATTATGAAAGTATCAGCACCTCGAACATTCTCATTGATCTTAACAAATGAGTTATCATTTGAGAATTTAAAAACTTCAGCATCACCTAACGGGATACCTGAGAGTTTTGAAACTTCATTTGCCAATTCAATATTTGAATTTCCAGTAAAAATTTTCAGTCTTGAAAACATCTAATATTTATTCTTCAGCTGGTTCTTCAGCTGGCTTTTCAGCTGGTTTTTCTTCTTGCTTTTCAACTGGTTTTTCAACCTTTTTTTCAGAACCTTCATTAGCTGACAATAATGCTCCCTGGAGAACTTCCTTATACTTTTGAATGATAACACCTTCGATCATGTTTCTAGTTTCAGTATTAATTGGATGAGCAATGTCACGATATTCACCGGAGCTTACTCTACGGCTTGGCATTGCAACAAAAAGACCATTATCACCTTCGATAACTTTTATGTTTCTAACAATGAACGCATCGTCTATAACAATATTGACGAATGCTTTAAGCTGATTACTTTCTCTAAGAAAAACCTTAACATCTGTAATGTTCATTTTGTACTCCTTTTAGTTTTAGTAATGTAATTCCAATAACCTATTTTAGAATAGTATATTGAAAATTTTTCTGCTGTTGCTCTGTCAGGGCAGAATCCAATTATTGTGGCTCCACTACCAGAGAGCATTGCTTGTTCAGCTCCGTTTTCCAATAGATGATCAATTATCTCTCGGATTTCAGGATATTTATTACAAACACCATCCTGGAGTTTGTTATAGCACCATTGAATGTTTTCATCTTTTATGAGTTTTGCCCAATTGTCATTTTCACGACCATCTAATAAAACCGCATCATAAGCTTCTTTACTGGAAATTTTAAAACCAGGATTTACCAAGAATATATTATCTAATTGTATTTGCTTAAGATGGAAAATCTTTTCTCCGCGATTTTCACCTAAAGCACAGCCACCTTCAAGAAAGAAATTGATATCACTTCCAAAATTTTCAGCTATCTTATGCATTTCCTTTTTGGTAAGCTTGAGATCCCATAACTTTGAAAGTGCAATGATTGTACTGGCTGCATTACTGCTCCCACCACCCATTCCTGCTGAAACGGGTATGTTTTTTTGCAATTCTATTTTCACACCAAATTTCACATTATATTTCTCTTTTATAAAGACCGCAACTTTGTAAATTAAATTTTCCTTTGTGCTTACAAAGTCTATATCTGACAAAATTTTAACAGTGCCTTTTTTTGTCAAAGCAAAATTTATTATATCAGCTAACCCTATTTCAGAGAAAATTGTTCTTATCTGATGATATCCATCAGAACGTTTTGAAAGAACATCAAGAAAGAGGTTTATTTTTGCCGAAGAATTTATTCTTAGATTTTTTTTCTTCACTTTTTCCATAATAATAATAGTAATAATAATTATATTCGTAACTATTATAATATCGATGTGGCTGAATACCATTTATCACAACTCCTGCAATATCAACTTTAATATTTTCAAGAAGTTCTTTTGTTCTTTTAACAACGTTTTTATCAGCCTGGTCAACACGGATCGCAAGGATCAAGAGATCCACTTTATTTGCCATAACCATCGAGTCTGTAACTGCAATAACCGGAGGTGAATCGAACAGAATATAGTCATATTTTTCTTTAAGACTTTCAATTGCTTCATCCATTCGTTTTGAAGCAAGTAATTCTGAGGGATTTGGTGGTATGATCCCACTAGTTATTATATCAAGATTCTCGACATTAGATTTTTTAATAACTTTTTCTATTTTAGTAGATTTATCCATAAGAAAATCACTTATACCAATCTCTTTATCAAAGCCCATGATCGTGTGAACCATTGGACGTCTAAGGTCAAGATCAACCAGAATTACTTTGGCATCCATTTGAGCTAAAGCTGTAGCCATATTTGCCTGGATCGTAGATTTTCCTTCTTTTGGCCCTGAACTTGTGATAAGTAGTGTTGTGCAGTCAGAATTCTTCTTTCGGGAAATTATGTTTGTACGCAAAATCCTGAAGGCTTCAGCAGTTGAAGATTTAGGAGAATAATTTGTTATCAGTTTTTCCTGGATTTGTTGTAGTATTATTTTATATTTTTCCCTTTCAGGTCCTTCGGTTATTTCAATTTTCTGTTCAATATTATCAAGTTCAATATCATCTGTTTGTATAAGCGGTATAGTTCCCAGAACAGGTAATGACACATATTTACGTACATCATCAAAAGTTCGTATCTTCGAATCTAATGAGTGAACCAGAAGTGCAGCACCAATCCCAAGACCTAACCCAAGCACAATTGCGATCATCATATTCATTTTTTTGTTAGGTTTTATCGGTACATCGGGAATACGTGCTTCTTCTACAATTCTAATCTTACCTAACTTAGACTTCTCAGCGATCTTTGCTTCTTCATACTTTTCAATAAGCATTGTATATGTCTTTTCATTTATCTGATAATTGCGTTCCAATCTTGCTAACTGAACTTCAGTATCTGGAAGTTGAGACATTTTTTCATTATATTTCTCTACCGCTGCACGTAAACTTATAACTTTAGTAGATTTGATATTTTGTTCGATTTGAGCTGTAGATATCTTTTCTATTAAACTAGATCGGAACATCAATGGATCCGCAGAACCTGATTTTATCAGCAGGATTCTCTGGATTTCTTCATTAAGTTTTATTTTTGCACTTTCAATAGAATTTTTTAATGCAACAAGTTCAGGATGATCGGGGGAATAATCTGATTTTGTAAGAAAATTTACATATTGAATTTGAAGTGCTATGGTTTCTCGTTTTAATTGTTCAAGTAGGGGAGATGAGAGTACTGAATTAACATCAGTAAGAAAATCGTCTTGAATATTTAGTTCTACTTTAAGGAAATCTAAATGGTTGTTTGCAACATCTAATTCTGTTTCTGCCTCAGAAAGCATTGCAGTTAGATCAGATGTCTGCTCGATGAGTTTCTGAGTTTCTTCTGAAAGCATGGAAACACCATGTTCAATTTTATAGAGTCGAAGTTCTTCTTCAGCAGAACGCAATCGTCTGTCATGTTCATCAAGTTGATTTGCTAGAAATTCTCTAGCGTTCCTAAACTCTCTTCTAGCATAATCCGTATCTTGTTGCATTAACGCATGTGCAGCAGCATTTGCAGCTTCTTTAGCTTCCAATGGACTTGTAGATTCAAAATTTATAATAAGAATATCAGTTTCCCGCTCAGTATCTATCTCCAGATTCCTCTTTAAATATGATTCAGGGAGTCCTTCTGTTTGCGAAATGGGGAAGCTTTTATACTCTTCATGCCTGGTAAGTATTTGATTTGCAATTTTCATCACAGGAAAACTTTGTAAAATTTGGATTTGATTATTTATAGATGAAGCCTTATTGCTCATTGAAGTAAAAAATAGATTACTTCCCATTTTCTCTTCCAGAAGCACTTTAGAAGTCGCTTTATAAATCCTAGGTGCCTTGGCGGTGTAAATAAATGAGACAACAAAAATTGCTAAAAAAATGGATGCAACAATCCACTTGAATCTAACTATTATATTTAAATAATCGGTTAGTTTAATTTCCTGCTCTTCAAAATCCTCGTTGAATTTAACTTGATTGAATTGATCTTTCATATTACCTCATTTACTTAATTACTAATATTAGAAATTGCTACATATACACTTAACATCACAGCAATCTGAGAAAGCCAATTGACTGCTTTTGTAAACGCATAATACGTTGAGCCTGAAACGATTATAGTATCACCGGGCTTTAGTATCGGGATTAATTCTGCTTGACCGGTCTCCAGATATTCTTTCAAATCAACCCAGATTACCTTTTCGCCTTCTGCTGTAGACCGGATTATTCTAATTTTAGAGAGTTTTGCATTTTCTGTTGGACCACCGGCAGAAGAAATCAATGTTAGCAGATCTGTGTCGTCTGGGACAATATAAAGTCCAGGATTTCTAACCTGTCCCCAAATATAAGTTCTAATCTTGAGTTGCTCAGTTCCTGTAAGAGAGCCGGAATATTGATAAACAGCTCCAGGGTTATAGCTGAGAACACCGCTACTTTCAGTTTGAGCCCATAAACTTAATCCTAATATTATTAAGAATATAATAAATATGATTTTTTTCATTTATTCTCCTTGAAACTTTTAATAATTTTTTTCATAGTTTAACGTCAAGATAATTTACTCGTCTATGAATATATAACGTTCTATAGATTCAGCTCCAGATTCAACAGTGTAAAAATTTCCTTCGATCGGGTTTGGTGTTGAATATGTACTACCAAAAGCATCAATCCGCCATATCAGTACAGAACCGGGATCAACAGGTGGTCCATCGTATTGGACATTGAAACTTCCTGTATCTAACATTGTTTGTTGCCAGATAAGTTCCCTGTCTTCACTAAAGACCAGTAATCTGAAATAAAATACATCTCCAACTTGTTCCCATTCGAAAACAATATCATAGATATCGTTACTTTCACAAGAGTAATAATCAGCCGGAGATATTAAATATGGTTTATCGATCAGTTTATAACCGGTTGTATCAGAAAGAGTAGAATTTCCTGCGTTATCAATTGCTTCAATAAAATAAAAATAATTTTTATCTGTAGTTGAAGTTTTATCTACATAATAGATTTGATCTTCATAATTAACAGTATCAATGATCTGAGCAAAATTTAGTGTATCTATAGCATTATAATACTCTTGTGCACTGAACCTGAATATCTTTAGATAATCAATATCAGAGTCTTCCAGACGGAACCATTGTATCTTTAGCCAATCACCTTCCATCATAGCATCTATACCATTGTTCTCAAAATTAATATCGCTATAAATATTATAAAAATTTAAAGTATCTGAATTCCCCTGGTAATTTTGAATAATATCTCCGGTATCTCCCAGATGAGGAACTAATTCCGGTTTATT
>JAUVKM010000210.1 GCA_030596265.1 Candidatus Cloacimonadota bacterium | reverse complement strand
CAAATATTCCATTTTCTTTATGCTCATTTTAAGTGCTAACAATTGAAGGACAATTGTAGATGAAAAAGTTGTCATCAATGAATCACCTGTTTTTGGCAGAATGATATATCCCCATCCGTAATATCCTTCATCATGTGGGTTCAGATGAGCATTTTCTAAAAGCTTATCGTTCTCTTCTGCTATAATGAATGTGTCACCACCTCGGATCTTATGAGTATTGATCTGTGAAATCGTTAAGTTAACATCTCTTTCATCCGGTCCAGTAACATAGATAAGCGGATAATTTCTATAGGCATTTTCAAAGAAGTCATAATCCTCAATTGTCTCCTTAAAAAGCTTCAATGCTTTTTGTGAAAGATTGAAGGGATAAGATCTTGAAAAAACATAATTACTTATGGCAAGAGTGATCTTTTTTCGCTCCTCATATGAGATATTCCTCTTTTCAGCGAGTTTTTCCATTTCTTTGATTATCTTATTATAATGCTTTATTATTGCTTTAATATTCTTTATTCCAAAAACAGTATTCTTTCCTAAAATTGTATTTGGACCGTGCTTAAACTCGGAAGCTTCTCCACCTTCAGTATGATTCAGTACAGTTTCCCGAATTTTGAGTGCACCTTCTTTTGCAACTCCAGTTATTTTGGTTGCCAGTATATGCATTGAAGGTTCCATATATATTTTCCCAGAGACATATTCAATTTGCTCTTTTGTTGTTTGTATGGTTTCCTGTATCAATTGTGGAATATTATCAATTGAATTCCGACGAAACTCAACAATTTTTTTCAATTTATGATATTCGTAGGAACTTTTATCTTTTATATTGTTTAACTTCATTTCAGCAACTTTAACAGCTAGATAATAAAATAAAGTAATTTGATTTATAAAACTTTTTGTTGCTGGAACTGCAATTTCAGGACCGCAAGAGATAGGAATAGAAACATCACTTTTTTCCTGACCCAGTGTCGAATTCATATTATTCACTAAAACAACTTTTTTAATATCCAGATCGGAACGTTCAATATCATTGAAGATATCTACAAGGTCTTTGGTCTCACCACTTTGTGAAACACCAATTATTACATCATTATTCTGAAGACTTTTTGAATATTGACCTCTGAAATTTCCTGGCAAAATTGGAATAACTTCAATATTAGCTATTTCGTTAAAAAATAGTGCTGCAACCAATGTAGCATGATAAGAAGTTCCGCAAGCTATTGTATAAATATTACGATTATTCTTACATGTATTCTCAACAATAGAAATAAAATGCTTAATACTTTCATTAAATTCATTTACATCAATCATTTCGGAAATTGAATCTAATGCTTTTGTAAGAAGAAGACGCTTTTTGTTAAATTCAGGATTCATTAACTCTAAAAATAGATTCATATCACTTGAGAAAAAGTATTTCTTTTTAAAATTTTTCTTTACTAGTTCATTATAAATTGCTGTGTAATTTTGTTTCACTTTTTCATAAAATTCTTCAGCAATTGTAGATTCAGCAAAATCTGTGAATATTTTCTGCTGCTTTTCAAAATCATCAATTTCAATTATTTTTTTATGTAATTTTTCTTTTTCAATGAGAATGTTCTCTTTCTTAAGCAGCTCAAGCATTCTTCTGCCCGTATTAGAACCACCCTTAAATAACTTGATGAGCTTTCCAGAAGATTCAGTTTCAGCATAGATCTCTTGTTCCATAAAATGATCAAATTGTGGTAAAAGTTCTGTATCTTCTGCTCGTAATTTGGAACGAACAGCTTGCTTGGGTACTGTATCACCAGGTTGATAATTAAGATCAATCTGTCCGGCACGTTTAACTTTGAGATTTTTGAATGCAAATACATTGTAATTATCATTTTTGAATTCAACGCATTCGCCTTCCCGCAGGTTGATAAGCATTTTTGTGAATTTTAGGACTGCAGTAAGATCAGAGGAAGCCAGTCCAAATTTATTATTATCCATTTCTCCAACACCAAAGTATAAACTGCTTCCTGCTTTGATCGCCCAACTTGTTTCTGTGAGTGGATCTACGATGACTGCCGCATAGGATCCAACCATTTTTTCAGATCCGAGAATTATTGCTTTTCTCATGCATTGCTTTCTGCTTTTCTCATTTGTACGTTTAGAATTTTCAATTTTACTCAGTTCATTTTCAAAATAATGTTCAATAATATGAACAAGCATTTCTCCATCATTATCTGAAACAACATTATGTCCTTCTGAAAGTAGGAAATTCTTTAATTCACGAGTATTTGTAATATTTCCATTATGAGCTCCATAAATAAATTTTTTACATTTCACGATGTGAGGTTGTGCATTTTTTTTGGTTACACTTCCAAAAGTTGCCCAGCGCACCTGGCCGCAAAATATCTTTCCGTTTTCCTTCTCGATCCCTAAGGTTTTAACCAAGGTACTTGGTGCTCCAACATCTTTGAGTAAGGTTACTTCCATTTTATCCTTTTGAAAAACCGCACCAGTTGAGTCATAACCTCGATATTCAAGTGCTTTTAACAAAGTTGATGCATATTCACCAAGTTTAAGTGTTGTTTTGAACATACTTAATCCCAGCACTCCACAGCCAATTCCAAAAATAGGAATTGAAATTGCTATTTTCAGATCTTTCAATCTGCTTGTTTTCATTTATTCTCTCCTAAAAGGTTATTTTTTATTATGAATTTTGCGATTTCAAGGTCAAATGGATCTGTGATCTTGAAATTATGTGAAGAACATTCTAAAGTATATACGGTATGTCCAAAATGTTCAAGTAAGGCTGCATCATCTGTACAATAAAGGTCTATCTTTTTTGCATTGTCATGACATTCTTTAATTAATCTATATTGGAAGACTTGCGGAGTAAATGCATTAACAAGATTATCTCTTTGCACGGTTGTTACTACTTTATCTTGTTCGATTTTTTTAATAGTATTTTTTACTTTGCTTACGGGAATTACAGCTTTCTTTTGTTGTGCTTTTTTTATCAGGTTGGAGATATTGATTTGTGAAATAAAGGGTCGAACACCATCATGAATAAGGACGAGATCAGTATCTTTGGGGCATAGGGCAAGTGCATTAGAAACCGAATCCTGACGCTGTTTTCCACCTGCGATAATTGAGATGGAAGAATTTTGATATTCCCTTCCAATAATCATCTTATAAATTTCAATCTCGTCTTGAGGTAGGGTGATAATGATCTGGTTAATATCTGGATGACTGGCAAATTTATCTATTGTCCAGAATAGAAGGGGGCGATCCATTATTTCTATGAACTGCTTCTTCTTTTCACTCTTTATTCTTGTCCCGCTACCACCAGCGGTGATTATTGCGATGTTCTTCATATTATCTCCGATGACCAGAGAATAAGTTCAAATATGAAGGTCAAGAAAAAGTAAGTAAATATAGAAACCTTGAAAAGACTTAATTCAATTTTTATCTCATTTAGTCTTTTCAAAGTTAATTTGTCAGCAAAATTATCTTTTGCTTATGCTTTATTCATTTGTGCGATAGCATTTTCTGCAGCTTTAATGAGCACATATTTGGTTGGAGCTGTAGTGAGAAGAGGGTGTGTCCCGATCTGGAATGAAATTAGTTCGTAGACAGTTACACGTTTTTGAATAGCCAAACCGATAATATTAATAAGTTCTCCAGTTGATTTTCCACCGCAAATTTCTCCACCGATGATAGCACCGTTTTTAGGTGAGACAATTAACTTTATAAATAATTTGGAAGTACCCGGCAGTGTTCCAGGATGTCTGTCAACATCTTCAAATTTACCAACGATATAACTGATGTTTGTATTATGAGCAGTTTGCTCGATAGCTCCTGCCGAAGCAAAGGCAATATTATTTATCTCTGTTGAAAATATAGCAATTATACCTTGGAAATTACGCAATAGATTAATATGATAAAGATTATATCCCAAAATTCTGGCTTCAGCAGTAGCTGTGGAAGCTAACATAACACTATTGGAACGACCGGTGATAAAACCAATAGCTGATGAACAATCTCCTACAGCAAAAATATCTTCTATTCCAGTGCGCATATAGCGATCAACATTAATAGCTCCATTATTATCAAGTGCTAATCCGCAATATCGAGCCAGATTGGAATTTGGTTTATAGCCAATGGAAGCTATGACCAGATCTGCTTTAATTTCAGTTCCATCATCTAATAGAACAGCTTTTACTTGACCTTTTTCACCTAAGATTTGTTTAACTTCGCTACTTGTGAATAGATTTATGTTTGTTGCTTGGATAACTTTATCTGCACGGGCTGCCACGTCTTCCGAAAAAGCGTAGTAAAGACAGAACTTTTCCATTTCTACCAGTGAAACTTTTTTATCAGAATATTTAGCTAATTGTTCTGCAACTTCTACTCCAATGAAGCCTCCACCAAT
>JAUVKM010000031.1 GCA_030596265.1 Candidatus Cloacimonadota bacterium | reverse complement strand
ATATTTCAATATAGATTTAAGATATTATAATGGAGCAAATATGAAGAAATTATTAATTTTTCTTTTCGTTTTATACACGTGTTTCTTATTCTCTCAAGAGATTTTGCTTAATATTAAAGATAAACCTAATGATGATGGTTCTGCATTGTTAATATCATGGGATACCTCCCAGATCGTATCTTCAAAGATTATCATTGAGAGAGAAACAGAAGATGGAGAATTTATTTTAATAACAAGCTCAGAAGAGCCAATAGGTACTTTTGAGGACGGTTCGAAAATAATTACTGGAATTAGATATGAATATCGCTTAACTGCTTATGATAGTAACAGTGAAATTATTCAGATCAATAGAACCACAGGAGAATCATCAGCTCAATGGTTTAATAAGAATAAGATTTCACTTCTTATTTTTGCTTTACTGATCACTATCTCGATAATTTACTATATCTTTTCTGCCAGAAGTGGAAAAAATCTCTATATTAGAAAGATCGCCGGTTTGGAATCGATGGATGAATCGGTGGGTAGAGCTACCGAAATGGGTAGACCTATTCTATTTATTCCCGGCACCTTGGATCTTGATGATATGCAAACAATTGCGGGATTGACTCTCCTCCGAAGATTAGCCCAGAAAGCTGCAGAATATGACGCAAGGCTAATTGTTCCCGTATGTCGGTCAATGGTACTTTCTACAGCTAAAGAAGTAGTTAAAGAAGCATACATGAAAGCTGGACGTCCCGATGCCTATGATTCCAATTCTGTTTTCTATCTTACCGACGATCAATTTGGTTATGTTGCTGGAGTTGATGGAATTATTGTTCGCGAGAAACCAGCAGCTAATTTCTTTCTTGGAGCTTTCTATGCTGAATCTTTAATCCTGGCAGAAACAGGATTTTCCAGTGGGGCAATTCAAACTGCAGGCACGGCAATGCCTAGTCAATTGCCATTCTTTGTTGTTGCCTGTGATTATACACTTATCGGTGAAGAATTATTTGCTGCTTCAGCTTATCTATCAAAAGACCCACATCAATTAGGAAGCCTGAAGGGTCAAGATTTTGGCAAAGCAATATTTATAGTTGTTCTAGTAATTGGAATAATCTTGGAAATTTCAGGCGTTCATTTCCTCAAAGATTTCTTAGCGTCACATTAAGGAGCAGAGCATGAAAAGAAAGATACCATTGTTAATAACATTTACTGTTGGAATAATTTTGATCATTTCAGAATTTATACCTCATAAACCATTCGGTCAATTATCGGGTGAGCTGGAAATATGGTTTTTAATAATTTCCGGTTTTGCTATTCTGCTGGGACAATTAAATTTATTTAAAGTAAATATATTAAAGATCAAATACAAACAACGTGACTGGCAATTCTATACAATTACACTTATTAGTTTTATAATTATGGTTACTCTTGGCTTTTTATGGGGAACCGGAAAAAGTGCTGGAATGTTAGGTCATGGAGAAATTATTTCAAATACTATAGGTTATAAACCTTTCGATTATCTTTTTCATAATATTTATCAACACTTACAGGCAACCATGTTCTCTCTATTAGCTTTTTTTATTGCTTCAGCAGCATACAGAGCTTTTATTGGAAGGACTGTTGAATCAAATCTTCTTCTTGCTTCGGCTGTTCTTGTTATGCTTGGGAACACGACATTTGGAAGTGTTCTAACCGGTTGGTTACCTGAATCATTGAACTTTCTTCATCTTCCAAAAATATCTGAATTTATTATGACCTTCCCTACAACTGCAGGTCAACGTGCTATTATGATCGGTGCTGGTCTGGGAATTATCGGAAGTTCCCTCAGGATCATTCTGGGAATTGAAAGATCCTATCTGGGAGGTGAATAATGGGAAAATCTAAACAGATAGATAGACGGTGGCTATTCTTGCTTATGTTCTTTGGAGTTGCCCTTCCTCTTATATTCACTATCGGACTTCCTCTGGAAACTACAAAGAACGTGCAGATGGTTTATGATCTGGTAGATAGTATGCCAAAGGGTTCTAAAGCACTTATCTCTTTTGATTATGATCCTGCCAGTATGCCGGAATTGCATCCTATGGCAAAAGCACTTGTTAAGCATTGTTTTGATAAAGATATCAATTTGATATTTACAGCAATGTGGCCAATGGGTGTACAGATGGCTGATGATATTATTGCTCAATTAAAAGATGATTATCCTAACCTTAAATATGGTGAAGATTACGTGAATCTCGGATTTAAAGCAGGTGGAATGATTACAATCCAATCAATGGGAAAAAACTTTCGCGAAGTATTCCCTAAAGATATGAATGGAAATAATATTGATGAGCTTCCAATTATGAATGGAATAAATAATTTTAATAATATCGGCTTTGTTTTTTCACTCTCAGCTGGTGCTCCGGGAATTAAAGAGTGGGTACAAATAGCTCATGATGCATATGGCAGACCAACTTCCGGTGGGTGTACTGGCGTAAGTGCCCCGGCAATGCTACCTTATGTAAATGAGCAAAAACAATTAACAGGTCTTCTGGCAGGGCTGAAAGCTGCTGCAGAATATGAAATTTTAATAAAAACACCTGGTACTGCTACCAGCGGAATGGATGCACAATCGATTGCGCATTTGATAATCATTATTTTTATTGCTATTGGAAATATAAATTACTGGCGTGATAAAAAAAAGAAAAAGAAGGGAGGTAAATAATGGAACAGTTCTTTACTACATTAGGTATTTGGCTAGGCGCACTCTTTACATTTGCTATCTTCAGCTTCCTTTATAAAGACAACCCTTTCTATAAAACAGCTGAACAGATATTTGTAGGACTTTCGGCAGGATATTGGTTTGTCTATACGGTCTTCTCTATACTTATACCAAATCTTTATGATCCCTTAACACAAGATTTCAGCACAAACTGGATCAAACTTATTCCGGCAATTCTTGGTATTATGATGCTAATGCGTTTGATCCCAAAAACAGAATGGGTCAGTCGATTTCCAATATCTGTGGTGATTGGTACAACATCTGGTGTGTTCTTTCTTCGCTATTTAAAATCAGATGTATTAAATCAATTAACAGCTACCATGATAAACCCCTTTATTGGGGAAAGTTGGGTAACAGTCATTGGTCAACTTATGCTAATCGTAGGGACTATCTGCGGAGTTATTTATTTCTATTTCAGTAAGAAACATACTGGTGCATTGGGCGTTTCTGCAAAAATTGGAATTTATTTTTTAATGGTAAGTTTTGGTGCTGCTTTTGGTTATACTGCAATGGCTCGTATTTCGCTCCTAATTGGTAGATTACAATTTTTACTAGGAGATTGGCTGGGTATTATCCAACCTTAATTTATATTAATAAGAGGGGTATTTTGAAAAAGTTATTTTTATTTTTGTTTTTAGTTTTACTTATTATTAATGGATATTGTCTTACCAGATTAGATAACTTGAAGCTGAAATTAGGATCAGCAACGGGGCTTAAACAAATATTGATACTTGATGAATTGCAGAGATCATATTGGAAGATATATCCACAAGCAAGCTTGGAGTATGGTATACAAGCTCTTAAGCTGACTACAGAAAAAAAAGATATACTACAACAAACTCAACAATTACAAAATATTGCAGTATCTTATAAGTATTTAGATAATTACAAAGAAGCAATAGAATACATGTCGCTATCTTTAATATCAGCAAAAAATATCAATAATATTGATCTCCAAATTAGTGCATTTTACAACCTTGCAAAATATAATAATACAATAGGAAAAAATGTTATTGCATTTGAATATGCTGTTCAAGCCTTAGATTTGAGTAAAATGCATAAAAACCATCCCGGATTAGCTAAATGTCGTTTTATAATTGCTGAAATATATTATAAATTAGGTGACCTAAAAGGTGCTTATGAAAATTACGAGCTATCCTTAAAGCAACATGATAATTTTGTTAACAAAACTTCTCTAGCATTAACAAATGAAAAATTAGGAGAGATCGATCTCTATAAAGAAGATTATCATTTTGCAGAATTACATTACAAAACAGCAGCAGAGAATTACGATAAGATAAATAACTTGGAAAGCCTTGTACGCACATATGAAGCCTTAGGCAAAATATATAGGGAAACTGGTGATAAAGAAAAAGCATATGTATACATTCAAAAATTTGCCGATACAAATGAAAAGTTAAATCAAGAGATCAATCGTAATAGATACCTTTTTAATTATGAATACTATAATGTAATAGGTAATGAAGATAAAGCGTTAAAATATTTTAAATTATATACTGAATACAAAGATTCTTTGCAAGTAGCTATTAATCAGGAACAAGTTGAAACTATTATCAGCGATATTGAAATTAAACATGAAATTGAAAAAGCAGAAACAACGAAAGAACTGGTAAAGATCACTAAAACAGCAGTAGAAACAGAGAAGAAAATTGAGGTACTAAAAATAGAAAGTGATGACAAAGAACGCGCTGCGCAACTTGAGAATGATGAAAAAAGAAGGCAAATTGAAAAACTCCAAGAGAATCGTAGGATTGAAATTGCAGAACAAAAAAAACAAAGAGATATGTTCATATTTTTCTTAGTTATTATTATAATTATTGCATTATTACTGCTGATAATTGCAATTGTATTTATAAGTAAATATAAGATGAAGCAGAAACACGCCTTTGAATTAGAGAAAATAGCAAAAACAGATCCTTTAACTCAATTGCCAAACCGGCGTGCCGTGTTAGAGCAAATCGAATATGAAACTGCAAGATTCAAAAGGAATGCAGAACCATTTACAATTGCAATTAGTGATATTGATGATTTTAAAAATGTTAATGATACATACGGTCATGATGCTGGAGATAAAGTTCTTACAACACTTTCAGTCTTAATGAAAAATACTATACGTAAACAAGATATTTGTGCACGTTGGGGAGGTGAGGAGTTTTTGTTCTTATTTCCTGGGACAGATAAAAAAGGTGGAAAAACAATCTCTGAGAAAATCAGGAAAGAAATAGAAAAAGAAAAAATTGAATATAAAGGTTCCTCATTATCAATAACTATGACTTTTGGGACATGCACTTTTTCTAAAGCATTGACGATAGACGAATGCATAACCAGAGCAGATAAATCCTTATATGAAGGGAAAAAATTAGGAAAAAATCGCATAGTTCAATATAAATAAATTAAGATAAATATTGGAGTTCAATAAAACATGAAGGTTTTTAGCGTAGCCGGATATCATCATACTGGTAAAACAACAGTATCTGTAGAACTAATAAAAGAATTAAGAAAACGGGGATATAAAGTTACTTCGATCAAAGACATCCATAATGAAAATTTTACAATGGAGAAGAAAGGAAGTAACAGTTGGAAACATGCACAAGCCAGTGGCGATACGGTAATTGCCAGAGGAATATCTGAAACATATCAAATTTGGAATAGGCAACTCTCTTTGAATGAAATGTTGTCTCATCTTAAAAGTGATTATGTGGTTGTGGAAGGAATGAAAAATGTAGCTCTCCCCCGCATTATTTGTGCAAAAGATGAAGAGCAATTAGAAGAACTTGTTGATGGAACGGTATTTGCGATTTCCGGAATATATGCAGATGATCACGACAAATATCGAGATATTAAAGTGTTCAGCTCAAAAGATCAGATCAAGGAACTTGCAGATATTGTAATTGAAAAAGTATTTCCCGTACTTCCACTTCCAAAACTTGAGTGCTGTGGTGAATGTGGAATGAATTGCAGAGAAATGGTATCTGGAATTTTAGCCGGACGCAATACACGTGAAGATTGTAAAACAGACCGTAATCTTGACATTCAAATTGAAATTAACGGTAAAGATATTAATATAGTACCATATGTTCAAAATACTTTAAAAGATATTATTAAAGCGTATGTTAAAAATTTGAAAGGCTATCATGAAGGTGATAGTATTGATATTAAAATAAGAGAGTGATCATGAAATCGGAAATAATTATCAATAAAGAAAAAAATCAAGTTATCAAAATATGTAATTCCCCAAAGATGTTTAAAAAAGAACTCTATATCTATAAAAAAAAGTTACCCTATTCACCAAGACTTATTGATAATGATGGCAAGAATACTTTAATGTTAGAATATATTAATGGGATCCCGATTATGGATCTTGCACAACCGAATTTTGTGAAGATCACCGAATTGATGATAGATCTTCATTCACTTGAATCTAAAGGTGATAAATGTATTTGTCATTATGATAATAACCCAAAGAACTATCTTTTTGCAAAAGGGAAATATTATATGCTGGATTTTAGTGAATGGATATACGATTTTCCTGAAACAGATTTAATTCATTTTCTCTTATTTTGGGCATCATCCTATAATTCTGATAAATTTAAATTCGTGTTTGAGCAAGTAATAAATACATATAAATCTAAGAGAATGATTAATCCTCTGGAATGGGAATTGATATTACCTGAGATAATATTAAGATTTGATTCACGAAGAATAAAATTCGGCAAAAAAGAGTCTCATCCCGATATTTCCAAGAATAGAGAGATGTTAAAAAATATAATTTAAAATATTAATTTATATTCCCAAAAATATAAATGTGGTAGTTTCGCCTACATTGAATTCTATTAATTCTTCTGGATATTCTGTTTCAAAAATATCTGTCATTTTAATATAATCATAATCAGGTATAATTGAAAATATTGGAGTAGAAGTTTCAGTATGCAAAGTATCGTTAATTACATTTTCGCTCCAGTCATCATCATCTTCACTCCTTAATTGAACAATGCTAATTGGAAAAAGTGAAACATTATTTATTTGTAATCCTGCACGGTCAAATTCTACATGATATGTTTTATCCTTGTTGGGTTTCATTTTTATTGTAAATTCTTTAGGTTCTAAATATATTTGACCTTCAATAATAATTGGTACATCAATGGTTTCACCAAAAAGGATAAATGAGTTTAAATAATATGTCTCAACAATAGGGGGATCATTATGCAGTCTTTGATAAATAGTACCATTTAAAATTACTCTTATTGAGTGATTTGTATCATTATAAACTGACAGATCAGATTGTCTTGCACATGCTCCCAAAAGAATGAGTATAATCAACAATGTTAGTATTTTTTTCATTTGTTAACCTCCTTTATGTAACACTAAATCTAAGAGAGTTTATGTGATAAATATGTAAAGAAAAAAGTTATTCTTGACATAAGAATAAAGACTCTATAAATTCAGTCAAAGTTCAGTGTAAGCTAAAATTGTATAATACAAATTTGGAGAAGTAGTAATGAAAATATTTGTTGGCAATATGACCCGTGATGTAGAAAAAGAAATCTTAAGATCTTTATTCTCAGATTATGGAGATGTCCAATCCGTAAATATTCTTATCGACAGGATAAATGGTGAATGGAAAGCATTTGCATTTATTGACATGCCGAATGAGAATGAAGCATGGGATGCTGTTTCAGCGCTCGATAATAAAGAACATTTTGGTAATGTGCTTAGTGTACATCAAGCTCGTTTCAGAAATGATGACAGAAGGACAGCATCCAGGCATGGAGGAAGAAGGCAAACTGATCTTCCCGAACTAACAGGCTGATTTAAAATCATTTGAAGAGGAAGGATGGAAATTTTTATTGGGAATGTTTGTAAGAAAATAAATCAAGATCATTTACGAAAAAGATTTGAAGAATTTGGGAAAGTTGAGTCTATAAGAATTGAAAATGAAATAGCATTTGCAGAAATGCCATTTGAAAATGAAGCAGAATCAGCCATCTCAAATCTTGATGAATCTGATTTGGATGGTATTGTTATTAGTGTTCATCAAGCTAGATATGGGATATCTGATAGAAGAAAAAGTGGTCGAAATGGCGGGCGGCGTTCTAAAGATTCAAAAAATTATACTAAAATGTTTTCAAAAAAAGATCTTTTAATTTAAACATAATAATATTTTTTATGACAATAAAGGCACCTTTTCAGGTGCCTTTTGTTTTTTATTACATTATTCAATTACTTGTTTTGTTCAGCAACTTCCCTTCCAACTTTCATAGCTTCCAGGTTTGCTTCAACTATTTTTTCACCTTTCCGTCCGAATATGATTTTAATACCCTCTTCCAATTTACTGTAAGGCAGATCCAGAAATGATGATGCAGCACCTAAGACAACCATATTCATAGAACGTGGTGAACCAATATTTTTTGCAATTTTATCGGCATCTAGAGCAATATGGTTTGGAAAAGCTCTTACAGTATTCATCAGATCATCATAATTGGGATAATTAGGAATATTTACAAAAGCCTTTGTATTAGTGATCAACCATCCATTTTTAGATAAATATGGTAAATAACGCAAAGATTCCATTGGTTCCACACTAATTATCAGGTCTGCCCCTCCATTTGGGATCAGATCAGAATGAATTGGTTTATCCGAAATTCTAAGATGAGATTGTACATCTCCTCCTCTTTGGCTCATTCCATGGACTTCTGCTTGTTTCAGATGTAGATCACTTTCGATAGCTGCGGTGCCAATAATTGCAGCAATAGAGAGGATTCCCTGACCACCAACTCCGGCAAGAATTATATCTTTCTTCATCATAAGCTCCTATTATCTTTTCTTCTTTGAATAAACATGAATACATGGTCTTCGGGGAATAACTACAGAAACACCGTTGTAAGCTATTTCTTCCTTGAAAACTTTCACATTTTCTTCATGATATTTTGAAAGCGGATTAATAACCCTTATATGTTCTACTTCAACACCTATACCCTCACAGATTTGTTCAATTCTGCCATTTACTTGAGAATCCTGCATTCCTGTCATTGCTGTAATATCATTGTCTAAAACGACAATCACAACATTAGATTTCTGTGTTACAGCATCTAGAAGACCGGTAATGCCTGAGTGTCCGAAAGTGGAATCTCCTATTGTGGCAACAGCTGGAAAGAATCCAGCATCAGCAGCGCCAATAGCCATTGAAATAGAAGCACCCATATCAACACAAGTATCTATTGCATTATGAGGTGATAAATAACCCAAAGTATAACATCCAATATCAGAGAACACATGACCTTTGCCGTATTCTTTCAGGGCTTCGGTTAATGATTTATACGAATCTGTATGAGGACAGCCAACACAAAGTGCAGGAGGTCTTCCAGCAACTAATTCAGGGATATCCTTTGTTAGAAGTTTTGGGAGTCCAAGAGCTTTTCTAACTTTCTTTGGGTTGAGTTCACCATCTCTATCCAGAGTTCCATCCAATCGCCCGTGAATTTTTGGGTTTCCCAAAAATCCTTTAAGCATTTCTTCAACAAGTGGCATCCCTTCTTCTAAAACAAGAATTTCATTACATTCGCTAAATATCCTTTGAATTTGTTTTTTGGGAAGAGGATACTGACCAATCTTTATAATTGGATAATTACACTTGTCATAATTCTCCATTAAATAGTTATATGCTAAACCGCAAGCAATAATGCCCGTGCTTTTATCAGAACCTTCAAAATATTTATTGAATGGTGAATTTTCCGATTCCATTTCCAAATCTTTTTGAATCTCTAATAAATGTTTATATTTTTTTCTAGCAAAGGAAGGTAGAAGCATAAATTGATCTTTTATCTCGGGTAAATGCATTTTATTTTCTTGTAAAACATTACTTCTTACCACACCCGCTCTAGAATGAGCAAGCCTGGTAGTTAAACGTAACATAACGGGTAGGTGATATTTTTCGGAAATTTCATAAGCAAGCCTAGGCATATCATAGGCTTCTTGCTGATCAGATGGTTCGAAGGCCGGCATTAATGCAAATTTTGCATAAAATCGTGAATCTTGTTCATTTTGTGATGAATGCATTGAAGGGTCGTCTGCAACTGCAACTATAATACCGCCATTTGCACCTGTCAGTGCAGAATTCATATATGAATCTGCTGCCACATTGAGACCTACATGCTTCATAGTTATTATGGTTCTTTTACCAGCGTATGACATTCCTAGTGCAGATTCCATTGCTGTCTTTTCGTTTGCAGACCAGGTTCTATGTACATCTCTTTCTATAGCTTCCGGATTCCGTTGAATATATTCGATTATCTCCGTAGAAGGAGTTCCCGGATAGCCATAAGCTCCCGATAATCCTGCATCCAGAGCACCTTGGCCAATAGCTTCGTCACCTAAAAGTAGTAACTTCTTCATAATTAGCTCCTTATCTATTTTTTAATTAAAATTCTTAGTCACAAAACTAAGTGCACAAATTCTTACAAGCTTTTTATTTGACACATTGAATTCCTAATTAAAACTTGAAAAAGTTAATGGTAAAATTAAATAATTACTCATTAAGGATGCAAAAATGAAAATAAACGGTTTTATCGAAAGTTTTGAAAAATACTCATTTAAACACAAACTTTTTAGAAGTGGAGAGAAAATAGTTGTAGGTTTCTCCGGCGGTGCAGATTCCACAGCCCTTCTATTAGCTCTTTGGCATTTAAAATCCAAATACGGCTATTCAATTCTTGCTGCACATGTAAATTATAACCTACGTGGTGATGACTCTCAGCTTGATGAGCAGTTTGTGAGAAAATTTTGTTTTGATCGTAATATATCTCTTGTTGTAAAAAATGCAAATGTCAAATCAAGCTCTAGTGTAGAAAATCATGCTAGAGAAATAAGGTTTGGTTATTTTAACGATCTTCGCAAATTATACAAAATTCAAAAAATCGTATTGGGTCATAACCGTGAAGACCAAGCAGAAACACTACTATTCCGTTTGTTTAGAGGTTCCGGATATACTGGTATTAAAGGAATATCACCAATTACTGATGATATTGTTCATCCATTACTTAGTTTTTGCAGGGAAGATATTGTTTCCTATTTAGAATCTGAAGATATCCAATGGCGTGAGGATCTTTCCAATGAAAATAACACCTATACAAGGAACAAGATCCGTAACCAGATGATACCATGGATAAAAGAACATTTGAACCCGAATGTAGTTTCTAAATTATATGAAACAGCTGAAATATTCGCTGAAACTGATGATATTTTAGAGTCACTTGCTACAAGAAGATATCTAAAAGCTCAAATCAAACACTCAAAAGACGAATGTATATTGTCATCAAGAATCATTAGAAAAACAAAATCGGTATTGCGTTATTACGTATATAAAGAAGCTTATTCAAGAATTAATGGTAATTCAAAAGATTTTTATCATAATAATTTTATTGATATTGAAAACTTGCTTAACTCAGATGGTTCTAAACAAATTTTCCTTCCAAATAACATTTTTGTATTTAAGGAATATGATGAGCTTATCTTCACAAATATCGATATTTCGAAATTTGAAAACTTAGAAAATGAAAAGGAGATAACATCACTTCGCAGCCGATTTACCTTTGAAGATTACCGGATTATTATGAAGAAAATAAAGAAAATGCCTAATAAACGCAATTTGTTTGAAGATAAAAATGTTGCTTATATTGATTTTGATAAAACAAGTTTTCCTTTAACAATTCGTCACAGGAAACCAGGAGATAGATTTTATCCTCTTGGCATGCAGCATAATAAAAAATTAAAGGATTTTTTGATTGACGAAAAAGTCCCAAAATTCGACAGAGATAAGGTGTTAATTTTCTGCGATAAAGAGAAGATAATATGGCTTGCGGGTCATCGTATCGACAACAGAGTTGTTACTTCTGAGCAGACACTGAATATTCTGCAAATAAGGATAGAAAGAATGACTACGAAAAAAATGAGAGCAGCCGAAAGGGTTAATAGAAAATAGGAGGAGTAAGAAATTTACTTACTAAAATGAATATGAAAAATGATATTGAAGAAATATTAATAACCGAAACTAAAATACAAGAAAGAATTAAGCAACTAGGTGAACAAATATCAAAAGATTATAAAGGAAAAAACCCTGTTATGATTTGTATTTTAAAGGGTGGGATCGTCTTTCTTTCTGATCTAATGAGAAACATATCTACTAAAGTAGAACTCGATTTCATGTCACTTTCCAGCTATGGTGACAGCACAAAGTCATCAGGTGTTGTAAGAATAAAAAAAGATATTGATGTAGATATTGCCAACAGAGACGTGATTATTGTAGAAGATATCGTTGATAGTGGCTTAACTTTGAAATATCTAGATGAATATTTTATGCAGCACAATCCCAATTCAGTAAAAATATGTACATTACTGGATAAACCAAATGCACATCAAATAGATATCAAGATCGACTACCTAGGTTTTGAAGTTGGAAACGAATTCGTTGTAGGCTACGGACTCGATTATGCCCAGAAATATAGAAATCTTCCATATATTGGAATTCTCAAAAAGGAGATTTATTCATAATGCAAAAAAAACAAAATAATAAAAATAATAAAAGTAAAAATCAATTTCCAAAAATGAAAA
>JAUVKM010000013.1 GCA_030596265.1 Candidatus Cloacimonadota bacterium | reverse complement strand
TATGAAGAAAGTTTGCAGAAACTTCTTAATCATCTTAAGTCTCAGTAGTCTTCTATTCTTATTTTCCTGTATGGGAAATGATGAAGCTTTCAATATGCCAATAAGTGGTAAAATACCTGATGAACAGGCAGATTCAGTTAGGGTAATTTCCACAACTAAAGATGTGATCGATTATGAATTAACTGCGGTTCATTTTTATAAATATTATAGTACAAAACAAACTTTTGCTGATACAGTATTTGTAACATTTTTCAATATAGACGGTTCTGTTAAATCAACTTTAAAATGCAATAAAGCTGAAGTAGATGATGCGAAAAATACATTAACCGGAATAGGTGATGTCGTAGTCGTGAGTGAAAATGGAACAATGAAAGCGCCATTTATAGTATTAGATAGGAATACAAATGTATTATATGCAAGAAATGGTGTAATTTTGATAAGAGAAGATAATATCCTAAAAGGTGAAGAGATGGAATCTAACCTGGATCTTGATAGGGTGGAGATAACAAAAGTATCAGCAGAAGGTAAACTAAATGAAGATGAAGTTAATTGGTAGATCATTTGCGCTATTGCTTTTTACAGTAGTTCTCACAATGATATTTGAACTTCATGCTGAAGAAGAATTACGTCCCTACAGATTAATAAATGCAGATAAGCTTATTATTAATAAAATAGAAGGTGAGTATATCACAAATCTTTTTGGGAACGTTCACTTTTTCTATGGTGATACTGAGTTTTTCAGTGATAAGGCAGAGATTTTTGAATTGCAGAAGATCGTGCGCATGCATGGGAATGTGAAGGTATATGAAGATACTTTGAGTTTGCACGCAGATAATGTTGATTACTTTCGCAAAAAAGAACGTCTATTTCTGTATGGAGATGTGTTAGCAAAAGAGACTCACAAAGATTCAACCATAAGAACATTTAAGGCGGTAGAAGTAGAATACTTCAGAAACACGAGAGAACTTTTTGCTAAAAAAAACGTGATAACTTATGATGAGCGGGAAAACATGCATGGAACCTGTGGAGAATTAAAATACTTTATGAATGATGGTTATGGCTACCTGATAAAAGAACCTGTTCTATCAATTGCTAAAAAAGATACCATTTCCATATCGGCTGAAAAGATCGAGTATTTTAAGGATTATAAAAAAGTTGTTGCAACATTTAATGTGAAAACTTTTTCAAAAGAATTTATTATGAGTAGCGACTTCCTTCTATATTTTGCTGATGAAGAAAAGGCAGTATATCTAGGAGAGCCAAAATTTGCTTCGGATCTGGCAGATGCTAAAGCAATTGAATTCCGGATATTCTTTGAAGAACAGAAAATCAAAAAGGCTATACTACTAGACTCTTGTTATGTACAGTTTTCCGAAGCGAAAGATCAATCTAAAAAGAGTTGGGCAATTGCTGATCTGATGGAATTCAATTTTGAAGAAGGAAACATTACTTTTTGCGAAGCAAAAGGCAATGTCAATTCCTACTTCCAACAGGAAACAATAGAAAGCAGAAACTTCTCAGCTAATAATGCACAAGGTGAACATCTCATCATAGAAATAGACGGTCAGAATAAAATTACAAGAATTTCAATGAAAGATAAGGTTCATGGAATCTATAAATTTAAACATAAAGATTGGTAGAAAAACCTTAACTAAATATAAAAAAACATTTTAGATTCATCGTTAAAGCATAATCTATTCCAAATATGAATTTTAATTAGAACATTCGCTTGACAAATAAAATGGGATTAATTAAATCCATTTATTATGAAGAGTTTAAAAACAGATAATTTAGTTAAAATTTATGGAAAAAGAAAGGTTGTAAATAATGTCAGCATCAATTTGCAACAAGGTGAAATCGTTGGAATTCTAGGACCAAATGGAGCCGGAAAATCTACAACTTTCTATATGATACTTGGCTTAATAAAAACTAATAGTGGTGATGTCTTTTTTAGTGATAAGCAGATAACTAATCTCCCTATGTATAAACGTGCCCAATTAGGTATAGGATATCTTGCTCAGGAACCTTCTATATTTCACAAACTTACAGTTGAACAGAATATCATGGCAATTCTGGAGACACTTAATATCTCCAAAAAAGATCGAAAACTGAGATTAGAAGAACATCTTGAAGATTTGGGTCTCACTAAATTAGCTAAGCAGAAAGCTTATACATTATCAGGTGGAGAACGCAGAAAACTTGAGATCACACGTTCACTTGTAACATCTCCCTCCTTTATGCTTATGGATGAACCTTTTGCAGGAGTAGATCCTCTTGCCGTAGCCGATATTCAGGATATTATAAAAAAGTTAAAAGAGAAAGATATTGGTATATTGATTACTGATCACAATGTTCTTGAAACTTTGAAAATTACTGAAAGAGCTTATATTATTTTTAATGGAGAGATATTATTCAGTGGAACATCCAGAGAATTGGTGAAAGATGATAAAGCACGAGAAGTTTATCTTGGAGACAGATTCACTAACCCTTTTGGGAATGAATAAAAAAAAGAGTAAGCAATAATGAAATTTAAGCAAACATTAGTTCAAAAGCAAACACAAAGCTTGTTATTAAAACCAAAAATGCTTCAATCATTAGAGATGCTTGCGATGCCATTGATGCAGCTTGAAACCCATTTGAAACAAGAAATGATCAGTAATCCAATGCTTGAACTTCTAGAATACCGAGATGAGGAAGATATTTCGCCGGAAAAAGATGACAAAGTAAAAGATAGGATTGAAGAAGATATAAAAAATGAGACTGAAGATGAAGAGTTGAAAAAAACTCTGGAAGAGACAAAAGAACTAAGCGAAATATTAGATTCATACTCAGAATACTTCCAAGGAGGTTCTGGCAGTGCACCTTCTACAGAAGGTATTAATTTCGATCAAATGGTTAGAGAACAAGAAGATAAAAAAGATGCTTTTGTGTTTCAGATTGAAAGGCTGAATCTTGATAACGGTGAATTTGATTTTGCTTATGAATTGTTTGATAGCATAGATGCTCATGGTTTCTTACCAAAGGATTTTGATATAGAAGAAGTTGCAAAAGAATTTGGGATTGAACTGGAAAGAGCAGGAGAAATCCATTCAATGCTTCTTCATTTAGAACCATGTGGAATAACTGCCAGAAATATCCAGGAATGTCTATTAGCGCAACTTGATCCTGAATTTCATAATGAGAATATAATTATATTGATCTCTAATCACTTTACTGATCTCATTCACAAGCGGTATAAAAATATTGCTTCGAGTTTTGGAACAAGTATTACGACCATTTTAAATTGGAAAAGGCAGATCGCAAAACTGGATCCAAAACCTGGTTTGCGTCTTCTTACTAATCATTCCAACTATATTGTCCCGGATGTTATTATTAAACGTATCGGAAATGAATATGAAATTATAATAAATGATTACTCATTTCCTAAGATACGCTTGAGTAGAAGATACAACAAGATCTTGCAGCAAGTAAAAAAAGATAAAGAAGCTTTGAATTATGTAAGAAGCAAGATTAACTCAGCGAAGTTTTTGATCAAATCAGTTTATTTGCGCAGCAGGACATTAGAGCGTGTTACAAAATCCATTTTACATCATCAACCGGATTTTTTTTACGGAGAGAATAGAGTATTGAAACCACTTACTTATTCTGATATTGCCCAGGAACTTCAGGTTAATGAATCTACAATCTCACGTGTTGTTCGCATAAAATATGCTGATACACCTTTTGGAATTATGTGCCTGAAAGATTTCTTTACCAGTAAAGCAGGTAAGGACGATAATTACAATTCAGTTTCAAGGCATAATGTTGAACAAAAAATTACTAGAATGATAGATACTGAAGATGAGACTCATCCTTTAAGTGATCAGGATATTGCAGAAAAGCTTGCGGAAATGAATATTTATGTATCACGCCGCGTTGTGGCAAAATATAGAAAAGCTAAAGGGATTCTTAATAGTAGATTAAGGAGAAAAGAGTGAATAGATTCAAGGTTGTAATTATTGGTGGAGGACCGGGTGGATACGTTACGGCTATACGGCTTCAGCAGTATGGAATCAATGTTGCTGTATTTGAAAAGGAGAGACTTGGAGGAGTTTGTCTTAATCATGGATGTATTCCCACGAAGTCTCTGGTTAAAGTTGCTGATCTTTATTCAGAGATCAAAGAAGCAGAGAATTTTGGAATATCAATTGAAAGATCCAGCGTTAATTATAAAAAAGTATGGCAAAGAAAAAATGAAGTTGTAGAAAAACTGGTTTCCGGTATTGAATTCATGTTCAAGAAGAGGAATATCCAAATTATACGTGAAACTGTTAAGAAAATTGAGAAGACCGGATCTAAATATAAAATTATTACAGACGGCGGAGAATTCTTTGCTGATTATGTAGTAATTGCTACAGGCTCTATACCAAAAGAATTGTCTTTCATGAAATGTAATGGCAAGAATATCCTGTCTTCCAGAGACATTCTCAAAATGGAAGAACTTCCTAAAAAATTAGTAGTTATCGGTGGTGGTGTTATTGGATGTGAATTTGCTTCGATATACAATCAATTGGGCGTGGAAGTAGAAATTGTAGAATTCTTGCCAAATCTGATAGATATGGAAGATATTGATATATCTAAAAGATTGGGAATGACCCTAAAACGAAGTGGGATAAAACTACATCTTAAAACTGCAGTAAAAAATTATAAAGAAACCCCAAATAATATTCTTCTTGAATTATCAAACGGAAAAGTAAGTGAAGCCGATAAAGTTTTGGTAAGCGTTGGCAGAGTTCCTATTATGGAGATCAAATTTATAAATAGTGATATTTCTATGGATAATGGGTTTGTGAGAATTGATAAAATGATGAAAACAAATTTGGAGAATGTTTTTGCAATTGGTGATGTTACAGGTAAACTTATGTTGGCTCACACAGCTAGCAAGCAAGGTCTAATTGTGGCGGATATAATTCAAAATGAAATAAATAATACAAATATTGAGATTATCAATCTTGATTATAAAAAAATCCCAGCCTGCATATTCACAAATCCGGAAATAGCTTCTATTGGCTATACACAAAAGGAAGCTGAAGAGATATTTCAAGATGTAATTATAGGAAAATTTCCATTCACTGCAAATGGAAAAGCTCTCGGATTGGGAGCAACTTTTGGTTTTGTGAAAGTAATCGCACTAGAAGATTCTAATAAAATAATTGGAGTTCATATTATTGGTCCACAAGCTGCAGAATTAATTGCTCAAGCTGGAATATTAGTAGGTTTAGATGCGACCATAGATGATGTGAAGAAAGTTATTTTTGCACATCCAACATTATCAGAAGCTGTGATGGAAGCTGTTGAAGATCTGGAAAAACTTGCAATACATAAAATATAGGTTATTTTAGGAAGATATGGAAGTATTGAGAAAGCCAAAATGGCTTAAGTCTGAGAAACTCGGCGCCAGAAAAGCACGAGAAATAATAAATATATTGAGAAAATATAATCTTCATACTGTATGTGAAAGTGCAAAATGCCCGAATCAGGGTGAATGTTTTGAGAATGGTACTGCAACTTTCATGATCTTAGGAGAAACCTGTACCAGAAACTGCACTTTTTGTGCAATCGATAAAACAAAGAAAAATCTTGAACCTGCTGATATAAATGAACCAAAAGCAATTGCGAAATTGTCAAATGAATTGGGATTGAAATATGTTGTTGTTACCACGGTAACACGTGATGATCTTCCTGATGGAGGTGCTTCCCACTTTATTGAAGTAATAAAACAGATAAGAGAAAATTGTGATCCTGAAATTGCAATTGAATTGTTGATTTCGGATCTAAAGGGTGATCTAGATCAGGTAAAAAGTATAGTTCTTGCCGGTCCGGATGTATTGAATCATAATGTCGAGACTGTTCCACGTCTTTACAGTGCTGTTCGCCCAATGGCGGATTTTGAACGGTCATTGAGAGTTCTTCAAACAGCCAAAAATACCGATAGCTCGATTCTTACAAAAAGCGGTTTCATGATTGGACTTGGAGAAACAAAAATTGAAGTGCTTGAACTTATGAGAAAATTGCGTGAAGTGGATGTGGATATCATTACAATTGGGCAATACATGGCTCCATCTAAAGAGCATTATCCTGTAGTGGAATATATGCATCCGGATACATTTGCATTCTACAAAAAAGAGGGTGAGAGAATGGGTTTTAAATTTGTTGAATCAGCTCCTCTTGTACGCAGTTCATATCATGCAGAGCGGGCAAAGAAGATATTAAACAAAAGGCTGTAGGATTTTTTCCATTTCTGCAGTATTAAAAGGAGATAATTATGCAAATTACAATTACTGCACGTCACTTTGACTTAACAAATGCCATCAGAGATCATATTGATGGATCCTGTGTGAAATTGGAAAGGTATTTTGATCATATAATGACAGCTAACTTTATTCTTTCGTTAGAAAAGAATGGAAACAAAGCTGAATTAATAGTCCATGCACCCAAGCATAACTTAAAATGTGAAGCTATCGAAAAAAATATGTATCTTGCTATTGATAATGCTGTTGACAAAATGGAACAGCAAATTAAGAAGATGAAAGATAAATGGGCAGATCATAATAAGAAAAGCCTCAAGGAAAATCTTCATTTTGTTTATGCAGATCTTATCGAAAGAAATGAAGGCAAAAAAGTAGTGAAAATAAAAAGGATATTAGCTGAGAATTTAACAGTTGAAGACGCACTGGAAAAATTTGATAATATAGATAGTATGTATTTGGTATTTAAGAATTTGGAAACTGATAGGATTAATGTGCTAGTGAAAAAAGATAAAGAACATTATAAATTAATAGAGGCATAAAAGACATAGATAGAACCCGTTCCACTTGACGGGAACGGGTTCACTATTAAAAGTAGGTAATATGAAAAAATTGAGCATAAAAGAGTTATATGAACTAAAGAAAAAAGATCTTTCACTTTCATTGATCACTCATCCAAATACAATGCAGGGTTATATTACTACTTCATTTTTGAATAGACCAGGACTTGCACTAACAGGCTATTTTGACCGATTTGAATATAGCAGAATACAAATATTTGGTGAAACCGAGATCAGCTATCTACAATCTCTAAAAGAAGAAGTTCTTTATAATAACATCAAAGAAACACTTGTTTATGACATTCCGGCTATTATTATAACTAAAGGACTTTCTGTTCCAAAACAAATAGAATTCCTTGCTAATGAAATGATGATACCGATTTTTTCATCAAGATTATCTACAGACAAACTTTTTAATTCTCTACGAATATACTTACAAAGTGTTTTTGCTGAATCAAAAACAATTCACGGTACATTAACCGATGTTTTTGGGGTTGGAATTCTTTTAACAGGTAAAAGTGGAATTGGGAAAAGTGAATGCGCACTTGAATTGGTTGAACGTGGTCAACGCCTGATAACCGATGATGTGGTGAAGATAACTTCAAAAGATGATATTCTGGTTGGATGTGCAACAAATAACTATGGGCACTTCATGGAAGTAAGAGGGATAGGGCTTATTGATGTTGCAAAAATGTTTGGAATACAAGCTGTCAGGATGAAGAAAAGGATCGATGTTCAGATCGAATTAATGCCTTGGAAAGATAATATGGATTATGAGAGGATCGGATTAAGTAATAATTCTGTAGATATACTTGGAAACAAGATCCCTATCATCTATCTTCCAATTTCTCCCGGGAAAAATGTTGCGGTCATTATCGAAGTGGTTGCAATGAATCATATTTCTAAATTATTTGGATATGATGCTGCACAAGAATACACAAATAAACTACAAGAAGATCTAAAAAGAAAAGCTAAAATACGTGAAAAACAGGTCGAGGAAAAGAAATAGATAAATAGGATTTCAAAAAATATGATAAGAAAAACAATAAAGATTGTTAATAAACTTGGAATGCATGCCAGACCGGCTACAATGATCGTGAAGGCTGCTACAAAATATAGATCAGAATTTAAAATTGTAAAATCTGATATGGAAATTAATGGGAAAAGTATTATGGGTGTAATGACTTTAGCAGCAGAATTTGGTTCAGAACTAGAATTGGTTGCTGATGGAGTTGACGAAGAATTTTTAATAAAAGAAATTTCTGAAATGTTTGCAAGCAAATTTGGAGAAGAATAGGTAAAGTGAAAAAGATTAGAGGAAATTCAGTTTCTTCCGGTGTTGCAATTGGTAAGGCAAAGATTATTCAAAAGCATGAGCTTTATATCGAGCGCAAGAAAATCTTAAAAAGCGAAATAAAATTTGAACTTTCACGTTTTAAAAATGATGTTGAATTTGTTATTAATGAATTAGATAAACTTATTCAAGATTATACATATTCACAAGAAAATAGAGACATTTTAGAATCTCACAAATTGATCCTGCAAGACCCTGAGTTCAATAATAAAATATCCAACCTTATTTCAGAAGATCAAAACTGTTTAGAACAGGCCATCAATACATATTTTACTGAAGCTGTAGATATTTTTAGCAATATCAATAATAAGTATCTTTCACACAGAGTTATAGATTTTGAAGATGTTGCGTATAGATTATTAAGCCACATTATGGATGAAAGAAAAGATGTTTTGGAAGATGTTGATGAAAATTCAATATTGTTAATGGAAAATATTTCCCCTTCTTTTGTGACTAAGGTTTTTGATAAAAATATTCAAGGTTTATGTACAGAGCGAGGTAGTAGAAATTCGCATAGTAGTATTATCGCCCGTTCTATGAATCTTCCAATGTTAGTGAATACACTAGGTTTACTGGGAAATATTAAAGATGGGGAAGATATTATCATCGATGGAAATGATGGTTATGTAATTATTTCTCCTACAAAAAGTGTGTTGGAAAAGTATCAAGCAATTTATAAGGAAGAACAGAAAGTTCGAAAAGGACTTCTTAAATTGATTGATGTAGAATCAACAACCAAAGATGGGAAAAAGATCAAATTGATGAGTAATATAGAAATTCCACATGAAATCGATCAGGTTTTAAAATTTAATAGTGCTGGGATTGGACTTTTCCGAACGGAATTTCTGTTCATAGACCGTGAAGATCTTCCTAGTGAAGAAGAGCAATTTGAAATATATAAAGATATAGCAAAGCAGTGTTTACCTAATTCTGTGATCATCCGTACTATTGACGTTGGTGGTGATAAACTCTCTAATATTTTAAATATTACATATGAAGAAAATCCCAATTTGGGTTGCCGCGGCATTAGAATATCTTTGCAGAATATTCCAATTTTTAAGCAGCAGATAAAAGCTATTCTACGTGCAAATATTCACGGAAATATCAAGATCATGTTTCCAATGATATCAGGTGTGGAAGAATTATTAAAAGTGAAAGAAATTATTGAGACATGTAGTAAAGAGCTGATTAATACAGGAATTGCTTTTAATGCTGATATGGAGCTTGGTGCGATGATCGAGATCCCCTCTGCAGTAATTACTTCAGATTCAATTGCAGAGGAGTGTGATTTCTTAAGTATTGGAACGAATGATCTAATTCAGTATACTTTAGCTGTTGACAGGGACAATCAATCAATTTCCGATTATTATAAAGCAACTCATCCTTCGGTGATCAGATCAATAAAACTTACTGTAGATAATGCACACAAAATGGGTAAGAAAATTGCAGTTTGCGGTGAGATGGCTTCTGAGAAAAAATATGTGAAATTACTTTTGGCACTCGGTGTTGATGAGCTCAGTGTTAGCCCGGGAAGATTATTAATCATTAAAAAAGAAATTCTTGATTGTAATATTACTGAAATGAAATCAAAATTAGATGAAATACTATCTTGCAAAACATCAAAAGAGATTAATAAGTTAATTTAATTTTAAAAGGATAAATAATGAAAAACGAGAAACATTTATTTACTTCTGAATCAGTTACGGAAGGTCATCCAGATAAGATGGCTGATCAGATTTCAGATGCAATATTAGATGCAATATTAAGATGTGATCCAGAAGCACGTGTTGCTTGCGAAACCTTTCTTACTACGGGTATGGCACTTGTCGGTGGAGAAATAACAACAACATGTTATGTGGATATTCCTAAAATAATTCGCGACACGATCAAGGAAATAGGGTACACAGATTCAGACTTTGGAATGGATTATCAAACTTGTGCAGTGCTTACAACAATTGATAAACAATCTTCGGATATTGCTCTTGGAGTTGATGATTATAAAGATCATGAACAAGGTACCGGAGATCAAGGGATGATGTTTGGATATGCTTGTAACGAAACTCCTGAATTGATGCCGATGACAACGGCTTTTGCACATAAGCTCGCTCAAAGATTAGCAAAAGTACGCAAGGATAGAACACTTTCTTATCTTCGACCGGATGGTAAAACTCAGGTAACGATAGAGTATATTGATAATAAACCATCAAGGGTAGATGCAGTTGTGGTTTCTACACAACATACTCCTGAAATTGAGCAGGATCAGATAAAAAAAGATATAATTAAAAATGTGATCAAACCTGTTATTCCTAAAGAATTAATTGATGAAAATACTAAATTCTTTGTGAATCCAACCGGAAGATTCGTTTTGGGTGGACCACAAGCTGATACCGGACTTACAGGTAGGAAGATCATTGTGGATACTTATGGTGGAAAGGGAAGTCATGGTGGTGGTGCATTCAGTGGAAAAGACCCATCCAAAGTAGATAGAAGTGCCTCTTATATGGCAAGATACATCGCAAAGAATATTGTTGCTTCTGGGCTTGCCGATGAATGTGAGGTGCAGCTTGCATACGCCATTGGTGTTGCTGATCCAGTTTCTGTAATGGTAGATACATTCAATACGGGAAAGATCTCTGATATTAATTTAAATAAGATCGTGAGAGAAATATTTTCACTAAAACCACATCAGATAATTGATCATCTTAAACTAAAAAGACCGATCTATAAAAAAACAGCAGCTTATGGTCATTTTGGCAGAGAACTTCCGGAGTTTACCTGGGAAAAAACAGACATGATCGAGAAGCTAAATGAAATCTCAAAAAAATATTTATGATTAAATAAAAATAATTTTTAATTAATTAAATTATATAAACCGCTGTTAATGGCGGTTTATTTTTTTTATAGGAATATGTGAGCTTTCACAATGATAAAATAATTGACCAATAATCCAGATAATATTTTTTAGTAAAGCAAGTATGAGGTAAGAATTTTACGAAAATTTAAAAACATAAGTATCTCGAACTAGAAATATCTAAACCAGGAATGGGGAATGCAGAAAAGTTTGAAAACTGAGTTTTTGGGGATAACCATAACCTCACCGCTTGTATTACCGGCAGGTGTGATGGGTATGGCATTTTCCGGTTTTAATATTTCAATTGAAAATGGCGCAGGAATAGTTACAAGTAAATCACTAACATTAGAATCAAGAATGGGACATAAGGGTCCGGTAGTTGCGGAATTTGAAGGTGGTTTCTTAAATTGTATGGGATTATGTAATCCCGGCATTGTTGATGGTCTTGCTGAGATCAACCAATTTAAAAAACGCTCCGATATCCCTGTTATTGTGAGCGTTTTTGCTACAAATATAGAAGACTTTCTTAAACTAACTAAACATGTAAATAAATCTCAAGCTGACTTCCTGGAACTAAACTTATCATGTCCAAATGTATTTGATGAATTTGGAATTCCATTGGCAGCTTCACAAGAGGAAGTTCATAATATTGTTAAGGCAGTAAAACAGATTTCAAAACTTCCGGTTATTGCTAAACTTTCACCAAATGTTTATGATATTGTATCCATCGCAAAAGCTGCAGAATCTGCTGGAGCTGATGCCTTATGTATGATAAACACAGTAGGTCCCGGTATGCTAATCGATACAAAAATGGTAAAATCGGTTCTTTATAATAAATTTGGTGGTCTTTCCGGTCCTTGCATAAAACCCATTGCACTCAAACTTATTTACCAAACTTATTCCGCTATAGATATTCCAATTATTGGAATGGGTGGAGTAACTTATGGTGAAGATGCAATAGAAATGCTTATGGCTGGAGCTGCAGTTATTGGAGTTGGAACGGCTGTAAATTATCGCGGAATTGAAGTCTTTAATAAGATCAATTATGAAATACTTGAATTTATGAAAGAGAATGAGTACATTAGTTTGAAAGATATTCCAAAGTTAGAAAAATTAGAAATGTGAAATGTTAAATTAGAAATGGAAAAGAAAAATATTATTCAAGAACGAACTTCTAATTTCTCTTTAAAAGTTATTAAGCTATATAAAATACTAAAAAGTAATAATGAATATTCTATAGGTAATCAAATATTACGAAGTGCTACTAGCATTGGGGCAAATGTTGAAGAAGCAATTGCAGCGCAAAGCAAAAAAGACTTTCTTAGTAAAATGTCGATTTCATTGAAAGAGGCTAGAGAAACTAGATATTGGTTGAGACTTTTAGATGAAAGCAAATTAATAGATTTTAATTATGACTTTTATTTAAAAGAGATACTAGATATCATTAATATTCTAACAAAGATTACAAAAACTACATCAGAGAGATTAAATGCAAAATAATAATTTACAATTTATAATTTCAAATTTATCATTCATGCAGTGAAACGGAGTGAGAAATGGATAAGAGAACAACTTTGAAGATAGATAAAATTATAGAAGAAACATCTGATATCAGAACTTTCACATTTAAACATGATCTTGGTGCAAAACCCGGACAGTTCATCATGCTTACTGATTTCGAAGGTGGAGAGAAACCGTTCTCGATATCCGATTGTACAAAAGAGGAATTTTCCATAACAATAAAAAGGATAGGCGAGTTCACAACCCGCCTTTTCCAAAAGTGCGTCGGGGATTATGTTTCAATAAGAGGTGCTTACGGCTCCTCTTTTTTTATATCTAAAAACAAGGTTTTACTCGTTGGTGGTGGATATGCTGTCCCAACATTCTATTTCTTTGCTAAAACATTATTGGAAGCGGGAGCGGATGTTACATTGATAAATGGAGCACGAACAAAAGCTGAACATGTTTTTGCTGATAGATTCAAAGAATTAGATATTAAAGTAATAAATACAATTGATGACGGCTCCTTTGGAGAAAAAGGAACAGCAGTTGAAATTGCTCAGAAAATAATAACTCAAGATAGATTTGATTTTCTCTATGCATCCGGACCGGAAATGATGATGAAAGCTCTTCAAAATGTGATTGGAGATATTAATTATGAATTTCTGTTCGAGCGTTATATGAAATGTGCGATAGGAATTTGCGGGAATTGTACAATGGATTCGCTTGGATTAAGGTTATGTGTTGAAGGACCTGTACTTCCTAAAAAGAAAATAGAATTATTAACCGAATTTGGAAAGTATCATCGTGATGCATCAGGGAAAAGGATTTCTTTCTAATGAATGAATTAGTAACAAACAAAAACGAACAAATAATGTTGGCTTTGCGAAGCAAAACGACATCCTTTTTAATTAACCACAGAGTTCACGGAGAGCACAGAGATAATTCATTGTCTTTGCGTCCGTTCTCCGTAGTACTACGAAGGATGAAAGGAATCTTACAAAGTGTTCTTTCGAAGCAATCTCATTTTCCACTCGTTACGAAGTTGCACTTCGTAACGAAATTGAAAGCGAAGTTTAACTTCGCAGAAAAGTGTGTTCCCAAGTGCAACTTAGGAACAAGAAATGAACAATCAAGGCTGATTATTTTACAGAAAATATGAAAACACTATTAAAAAATTGTATGCTAATCGAAGGAATTAAAGACATCATAATTGAAGATGATAAGATCATTGATATCTATTCGAATCGTAAGGAGGAAGGACGACGACTCGAAACAAACTTCGACAAAGTTATCGATATAAAAAACAAGCTGGTAATTCCTGGGATGATAGATGCTCATGTACATGTTCGGGATATGGAACAAGATAATAAAGAAACCTGGGAAACTGCTTCGTTAGCAGCGATTGCCGGTGGTGTTACAACAATTATAGATATGCCGAATACAATTCCTGCAACTACTAACCTCAGAGGTTTAAATACCAAAAGAGAAGCTGCAAAGAAAGCAAAAGTGAATTACAAATTCCATCTCGGGACCACTGAGAATAACTTAAAAGAATTGGATGAAATTCTTAAAAATAATCCTTCTGATATTGCAGGGATAAAGATCTTTTTAGCTGGTTCCAGCTCAAATGAAGTTGTTAAAGATGAGAACAAGATCAGAAAGATATTCACACTTGCGAAGAAGTACGATAAGGTTGTTCTTGCTCATACTGAAATGCAGGAATGTCTGGATAAATGGCAAAAAATAATTGAAGATAAATGTATTCAGAATCATGATCAACTAAGGAATAGAGAATGTGCAATTAAAGGAACAGAATTGGTTTTACGTCTATCAAATGAAATTGGAAATGAACTCTACATCTGTCACATTTCAACAAAAGAAGAAATCAAATTAATTAAAGAATATAAAAGCAAGAACATTTTCTGTGAGGTTACTTCTCATCATCTTACACTTGAAAAGAGCATTCTGGATCTCATTGGAAACTTTGGTAAAGTAAATCCACCACTACGTACAAGCGAAGACAATGAAGTACTTTGGGAAGCAATTATTGATGGAACTATTGATTGTATAGGAAGTGATCATGCTCCACATACCATTGATGAAAAGATAGAAGAATACGCAGATGCTCCCTCCGGTTTCCCCGGACTTGAAACCACTTTGCCAACACTGATCACAGAATTTATCGAACGCAAAATCTCAATTAAGAAATTAGTAGAACTCACAAGTTCTAAACCGGCAGAAATATTTAATTTTGAAAATCGTGGGAAAATTGAAAAAGGGTATTTTGCTGATCTCACAGTAATCGATACAGAAAATGAATTTCCGATAGTGGCTGCTTTGTTTCAAAGTAAGGCAAAATATTCACCATTTGATGGGAAAATAGTAAAAGCGCAAATAGATACAGTTTTTGTTAATGGAAAAGTATGTTAAATGAAACTTGTCCTAAGTGATTTTAAAAGATGACTTAACACAAGTCCTTTCAGGCTTGTGCCAAGTCTGGCAGATTATTGACAGATTTATGAATAAAATCATCTTGGGATAAGTTGGATGATGTCGAACAAAGAAAGTGGAGAAGAATTGAATATCCAATATCGAAGAGGAGTCGTTTTCTTTCGAAATCCAACTCTTTGAACACGGAATATCGAATGATGAAGTATGGAAAGCAACTAACAATACGAACAAGGTAAAAGGAGAACAGAATGGTAAATGAGTTATTAACGAATATCTTTTATGATTATACAGCAATTTATTTATTCTCAGCATTATTACAAGCAAATGCTGCGATATTAGCAATCGTTGGAGTGTTTGGAATTTTTAAGATTCAATCTATACAAACTCAAATCGATTTTCTGAAAAATTGGCTTACATTTCCTGACGGTAGGAATATTATAAATGGTTGGAGTCCAAGAGATATTTTTAATTTTGAAAACAAATCCATTGCTGAACAAAAGGAGCAAATCTCTGATACAAAAAAAGAAAATATTAAATCTATGTTAGAAAGTTGGATGAATTATGAAAAGAAGATTCAAAATATTAAACCTTTAATAATAAATTCTTCATTGATTCTCGGTATTGGAGTACTCGTAGATTCTGTTGGAATTATATGTTCTAAACTCATTCACAATAGCTCATTTGTATTAGAATTTGTAATTCTTGTTTTAGTTTTGCTTTTCCATATATATTTAATTCTTAAAACAGTTGAAAGAATAAAGAGAATAATTGATTAATATTTGTGTTAATTTGTGTTAATTCGTGGTTAAAAAAGGAGATAATAAATGACAAAAGAACAATTTGTTCTGGAACTGGAAAAAATAGGAGCTATTAAATTTGGCAGCTTCACATTAAAAAGCGGACTCACTTCACCGTTCTATTTTGATCTACGTGATATGATCAGTTTCCCATACATATTAGAAGGGATCGCAGACCTTTTGGTAGAAAGAATTAAAGATATGGAATTTGATGTGCTCACTGGAATTCCATATACAGCATTACCAATTGCATCATTGGTAGCTTCTAAAATGCAGAAGCCCTTAGTTTATATGCGTAAGGAAGAGAAGGCTTATGGTACCGGTAATAATGTGATTGGGAAATTTGAGAAAGGTGCTAAATGTTTGGTTATTGATGATTTGATCACAACTGGAGCCAGTAAAATTGAAACTGCAGAAAAGTATGAGAAAGAGGGAATTGTAATTAAAGATTTTGTTGTTGTAATAGACAGGAGCCTAAACGGAACTGAAGAACTTGCAAAAGATGGTTATAAACTTCACAGCTTAATCACGCTCGATGAAATTGTGCAGTTGTTAAAAGAGAAAGACCTGATAACAGATGAAAAAGTAAAAGAGGTCGAAGAATTCACCGCCAGCTTAAATAAACCGAAAACAGAAAAAGTAAAATACATTAATCCACTTACTCAGAAACTTCTTAATAAAATGAATGAAAAGAAATCTAATCTTGTTCTATCACTCGACGTTACAACTCAAAAAGAATTCTTTAATATGCTGGATAAAGTCGGTGATGAGATCGTTATGCTTAAAACTCATGTTGATATAATTGATGATTACGATGAAAAATTTGTTCCCAAATTACAAGAATACGCAAAAAGACAAAACTTCCTTATCTTTGAAGATCGTAAATTTGCTGATATTGGAAATACCGTTAGGCATCAATTTAGAAATGGTGTTTATAAAATTGCCGATTGGGCAGAATACGTTACGGTTCATATGGTTGCTGGTGAGATGATTTTAAAGGGATTATTCGAAGGAATCGAGGGGCATGCCGGATTTGTGCTGGCTCGTATGAGCTCAAAAGGTAACCTTTTAAACGAGACTTACACTCGTAAATGTTTCGAGGCTGCAAAGAAAAATCCACAGGGGGTTGCAGGTTTTATCGGACACGGAAATAGTGTGGAAGATATAAAAAGATTCAAAGCTAAATTTCCAGGAAGTGAACTTCTGATGATGCCTGGGGTAAAAAAGGAAAAAGGTTCTGATGCAATGGGACAACAGTATATAACAATTGAAGAGGCAGTT
>JAUVKM010000219.1 GCA_030596265.1 Candidatus Cloacimonadota bacterium | reverse complement strand
TTATAATTTGAAAGGGCAGAAAGTAAAAACTTTAACTGTCATCCTGAGTGATGCGCAGCATAGTATCGAAGGAACAGTTACTTGGAATGGAACCAATGAAAATAATCAACCTGTAAGCTCAGGAATCTATCTTTATAAACTAAATGTCAATGGAACAAATATTGCAACAAGTAGATGTGTATTGTTAGAGTAATTAGTTCACTTATTTAAGGAAAGAGAAAGGAGTGAATATGAAAAAAATAACAATTATTTTTAGCTTGCTGCTTATGGCGGTATGTGGATTCACCACAATAATTAATGTTCCTACTGATCAACCGACAATTCAGGATGGGATAAACGCAACTGTTGATGGAGACACGGTATTAGTAAGCGAAGGCATATATTATGAAAATATCAACTTTCTTGGTAAAAAGATAGTTGTTACCAGCTATTTTTATCTTTCAGGAGATTCTACTTATATTAACTCCACAATAATTGATGGTAGTTATCCGAGCAATCCTGATAGTAGCAGTGTAGTTGTCTTTGCTTCTGATGAGGATTCGTTATCAATTATTTCTGGCTTTACTATTCAGAATGGAAGCGGGACTCAATGTAGTGAAAGATTTGGTGGAGGAATATATTGTTATCATACTTCACCACTTATTACACATAACATAATTATGGGTAATACTGCTTTTAAAGGTGGGGCTATATATACAGAAAATCTTGGCAATGCTCCTGCTCTCAATATCTCTGATAATGAAATTAAATGGAATTCTGCCACTGCGCTTGGTGGAGGTATCTATATTGACTTAGGTTCTGCAATTATAGTAGATAATTTAATTAGTGGGAATTGTGCCTGTTGTGGTGGTGGTATAGCCAGTCAATTCGGTTGGGAAAATACTATTATAATAACAGGAAACAAAATATTGAATAATCAAACTGGCGAAGAGCACGGTGGTGGTTTCTGGATGGATTATGGAGGGACTACAATTGAATTTGAATACAATCTAATAAGTAACAATATTGGAGGAGGAATCGTTATTCTGGATTATGATTTTAGTTCTGATATTGACTTGATAAATAACACAATTTGCAACAACACCAATGAGGGTATTCATTTAGTAGTTGGAAGTTTTAAAGCAATTAATAATATTATTTCTGGTAATAATATAGGATTTGATGCTTGGGCATTTAATCAATATCAAATCAATTACAACAATGTATGGAATAACCCTGATGGAGATTACATCAATTGTTCCCCGGGTATTGGAAATATATCTTCTGACCCTCTTTTTGTAGATGGAGTTCCTTTCGATTACCACCTTACGCAAGATTCACCCTGTATTGATGCTGGTGATCCAACTTCGTCACTCGACCCTGATGGGACAA
Organism: Candidatus Cloacimonadota bacterium; assembly: GCA_030596265.1. The sequence goes on along the minus strand of JAUVKM010000219.1, from coordinate 2,823 downwards.
TTGCTGATATGGGAGCTTATTATTATGATCAGGGAGTAGGAATAGATAACAATGAATTTCAAATTCCGGATTTACTGTTGGGGAATTATCCAAACCCATTCAACCCTTCTACTACTATCTTTTTTGAATTAACTGCAAAGGACGCTAAGAATGCAAAGATAGAGATATTTAATCTGAAAGGACAAAAAGTAAAATCATTACCGGTTCAGCAATTTACCAATTCACAAGTTCACCAAATTACATGGAACGGAACTGATGGAAACGGTCAACAGGTCTCTTCAGGAATCTATTTCTATCAATTAAAGGTAGACGAAAAATCTGTTGCAGAGAATAAGTGTTTATTATTAAAATAAAAAATGTTATAAAGGATTTAAATGAAAAATTTAATATTACTCATTCTTATTGTTTTTAGCTGTAGCTTATTTGCTCGCTACAAAGATGTTCCTGTAACCAGGGATCTTGACCCAAACGCAGAATATGATACATATCAGGATTGGTTTTCTAGTCATCCACAACAGCTAACACAGTTTCGTGAAGTAAGCAGAGTTTCTTCTAACCAGCGGGAAGAGGGATTTTTAATTGTTGTTAATAATAATCTTTATGAAGATATTGAACAGTCAATTCAGATATATCAAGAAGATTTGACGAATGATAACTTTGATTCTTTTGTTTTGGAATATAATGGAACTTCTCATGAAGATTTAAGAGAACAGATAATCACTTATGTTCAGACAGAAAACGTTACAAATGTTATTCTAATCGGAGATTTGCCGGTTGCTTGGTTTGAGCTTTTTGAAGACTGGAACAATAATGGAATTCAAGATGAAAATGAAGCATGGGTAGAATTTCCCTGCGATCTCTATTTCACAGATATTGATGGAATCTGGGAAGATACAGATGCAAACGATATTTATGATTATCATGAAGGAGATAAACACCCTGAGATCGGAATGGGTAGAATAGTTGCGTATAATATGAATATGCTTCCTGATAGTGAAGCAGAACTGATAAATGACTATTTCCAGAAAAATCATCTTTTCAGGACAGGGATCGTAACCAGTTACGAAACATCATTAGCATATATTGATGATGATTGGAGTTATTGGGGACCGGAATATCAACAGGCAATGCAGCTTGCATATCCTTCTGTGGTATTGGTGAATAATATCGAAGCAACTAATGCCAGTGATTATAGGGATAATCGTTTAATTGCCGATTATGAATTCATCCAAGTTCATGTTCATTCCGGACCGAATGCTCATTATTTTTATTATAATAATGGGAATAGTTATGCATTGGTTAATAATTATGAGATCCCAGGTGTGAATCCTACAGCACATTACTATAATCTTTTTGCCTGTTCTAATTCGAGATTTACCACCGCGAATAATATGGGTGCAATGTATATTTATGGAAGTGATCACGGATTAGCCACATTGGGTTCAACCAAAACCGGAAGTATGCTTTGGTTCGAAGATTTTTATGAACCGTTCGGGTTGGGTACAACAATGGGTGAAGCATTGCGGCTATGGTGGGAAGTAAGTGTAGATGTCGGGAATGACTGGCGGTGGCAACGTTCTTGGTTCTATGGAATGATAATCCATGGAGATCCATCTCTGTTAAGACAATACGAACAAGGTGAAGTAATATATATTCCTCAAGATTTTCCAACAATACAACAGGGAATTGATGCAGCTAGTGATGGTTTCACTATCTTTGTAGATGATGGGACATATCAAGAAAATCTTATGATCGACGGTAAAGACATAACTCTTATGTCAATTAATGGAGCAGAAAACTGTATTATTGATGGTGAATCAAATGATTCTGTTATCATAATTGAGAATTCTGATAATACTGTGATCAGTGGATTTACAATTCAAAATGGTTCTGCATCTTATGGTGGTGGTGGAATTAAAATTTCCGGTTCTCCGTTAATAGAAGAATGTATTATTCAGAATAATTCAGCTACGAGAGGAGGAGGAATTTATGTTGCTGGTTCTCCAATTATCGAGAATAATATTATTCAAAGCAATACAGTTACAATTGCTGGAGCGGGAATTGCGTCATACGGTGGTTCTACAACTATTCATAATAATAGCATATTGGCGAATACATCTGACATTTACGGTGGTGGTATCCATATTGAAGATTCTGAAGATGTTACCATAACAAATAATCAAATTATAGATAATTCTGCGGTTACAAATGGTGGAGGAACTTGTTTCTACGCCGAAGGTTATGGAGGGACGTTTAATAATAATCTAGTTGTAAATAATGTTTCAGAATTGGCTTCAGCGATTTTCTTTAGTTTTGGAAATTATACACTTATCAGCAATACAATTACCAACAACAGCATTAACGAACAGGGCTTATTTTTCGGGGATTATTCACAGGCAGTATTAATAAATAATATTATTTGGAATAATGCAGATGAAGAGATATTTATTGGACCTGATGCTGAAGTAGAAGTTAGGTATTGCAATGTCCAAGGTGGTTGGGAAGGAGAAGGTAATATTGATGTTCTTCCTCGTTTTGCGGGTCAGGCTTATGGTAATTATAGTATAACAGGATTTAGCCATTGTGTTGGTGCCGGAATCGAAGAGATTGAAATTAATGGAATCTGGTATTATGCACCTGAATTTGATATTGAGGGGACGATACGTCCTGCTCCGGTTGGATCAAACCCGGATATTGGAGCGTATGAAAATCTGAATGGTGAACCTTATGTTTCTGCTGAAAATAACCAGTTGTTAAAACCTGATTATAGTTTACAAAATTATCCAAATCCTTTTAATCCATCCACAACGATCTCCTTTGAAA
>JAUVKM010000091.1 GCA_030596265.1 Candidatus Cloacimonadota bacterium | reverse complement strand
TGGCTGGTGCAATGATTCCGACAAGAAAATCTATTGAAAAAATATTACCTGGTTTTTATGATAAATATGATCCTCATAAACGACAAAATTCAAAAAAATATCTGGAATTGTTAAAAAGCAGATTCAAACAACGAAGAGATTTTCTGAAAAGTTCTGATCTCACAAAAAAGCCTGATCTTCTTAATAAACTCTTAGAGGCTTTAAAAACCAACGTTTAATTCAATAGATATTGCGAAATATTTTAAACGCCGGTAATTATCTACTGGCGTTTTTTCTTTATTACTTTTAAGAAAGATATTTCACCTTGGTCAAACTTATTGACAATTAATTCCATTCTCGTAAATAAGTCTATATGTAATGAAACAACCAAAATCAAAGAAAAAGGGGGAAAGTATGAAGAACAAATTTTGGATTTTATTTCTATTAGTAATTGTTTTTTTAAGTTTCTGGGCATGCTCACAGAAAGATCCAATCGGGATCAAGCAGGTATTGATGAATGACCCGGACAGTCATGCTCCGGTTCTTACTAATGTTCAATCAGTTGGAGACAGTATTTGGATCGAATGGTTTGATAATGCACCTGAGAATAGTGAATTCCGTGTATATCGTCAATTAGAAGAAAATGCATTTTCGCAGATTGCTACCATTGATTCAATTTATTTTGAATATTTTGACACTTATGAGTTTACCGACAGTACAAATGTGACTTATTATGTAGAGACTTATACTGTAGAGTTCTCTCAACAATCAAATCAATTGGAAATAATCGTTGAGCCTTAAGCTAACGATATTAATCTACAAAATAGTAACTTATTAAATCTTGGAGGATTAATAATGAAAAAAATATTAATTACATCAGCACTTACGCTTTTAATGTTCAGTATGGTAATTGCTCAAACACCTTCTTTCCGTAATATAGCTTTAGGAACAATTATTGATGATGATCTGGATCTAGTTAAAGACCCAATCGAACTTAAATTTGTAGAAGGTAGTCGGCTTTATACGAATTTGAGTAACTTAGTAAATTCTAATGAAGAGTTCCTTGCAAACAGCAGTAACAACACATTGCTAATAGGATATTCTACAAAGAATCCGTTTGTAGAAAACTTATGGAATTCTGTTTTTATCGAATTCCAGAAGACAAAAATACCACATTCTGTTTGGATAGATTCTGACTTAGATGGAAATAATGATATTTCGGGAATTGGTTTTTTAAGTGATGAATTCACCGGTTATTATGATACTAATGGAGATGATATTTATGATATTATCAGACAGATATCTCAAGAAAGATCTTATTATGATGAAGTAAATCAAGTTGAATTTGCCTTAAATAATACTTATGATACCGGTAATTTTATTGTTGGAGCTAAATTTCATTATTATTCATACTCTTCTGATGAAGATATTACTTATGATCTGAATTACACATATCATGACATTGAGGATAATTTCGACTATTATACCGAAAACCAACTTGATGATTCAAGCAATCACTACTTGAATTCAAACTTTGATTTTCAGGTTTCCATGCTTTTACCGGATTTGAATGGATATGAAGTACGTGGTGATTTTAAATTCATGAACCAGGATTTTTCTTCTGACACACAAATTAATGATTATTACAGAGAAGATGACTACGATCCTGATATTCCAAATCTTGAGGATTTAAATATCGTTGAGGAAATATACAAAAATATAACCGAACGCCCAGGGAATGCATTTACACTTGGTACTTCAATAAGGAAAACTCTAGTAAAAGCTGCACAAAGGAAAAATGATGGTTATTGGAAAATTGGTGGTGATATTACATTTGGCTCTTACGATTTTTCAGATTTGGATGAAATAACACAAACTTATACAGAAAAGTACTTTGATGGGCTTGATACTCTTTTAGTGGATTATCTTGAAACTGATACCGAAAGTGCACTAATTAAAGATAATGGAACTCAGAAAACATCTCAATTCTCATTAATGGGAAAATTGAATTATCCTTTCAATGAAAAAGTCTATTTTGGCTTGGGATTCAATTACAATTATCAGATATTGAAAAGAGAAACTGATTTTGAAGAAAGTATCGAAAATATCTATGATTATGAGATCCTTGATGAAGACTTTACTGCTGCAGATTACACAATTACTGAGACATATTCTATAACTGCTGACAGGACTTATGAACAAAACGTCTCTATATTCTCTGTACCGGTTGGAATAGAGTATAAGTTCACTAAGAATAATAAATGGGATTTACGCTTTGGAAGTATTTTTAGATCATCTTGCACTACTGTAAATGATGCTACAGAGATCAAGGATGTATCGCCCATTACTACGGAAACAATTTATGGTGATGGTTCTGTTGATATCAATATTGATGATAACACTTATGATTCAACAAGTGAACAAACCAACAGTACGAACAGCTCAACAAACTATTATTATGGTTTGGGATTCCGTCCTACAGATAATCTTCAGATCGATCTCCTAGGTTTTTTAGGTGATCCTGGTGATGAAGATGATCTGCTCAATGCAGATTTCTACAAACAGCTTAGGCTTTCTTTTACTCTTAAATTCTAATTTGATCATACAGTATTAATAGCACTCGGCATCTGTCGGGTGCTATTTTTCTTGTCATTTATTACGTATTCCAGAACTTTACAGAAGTTACAAGGAGGAGCTAATGAAAAATATGCTCTATATTTTAATAATTTTTGCATTATTTGGATGCAATGCTGATAAAAATTCTGAAGTTGGAATTAATTCATTACCCAATTTTGATGCAATGTGGGATTATCAACATCCCGATTCAACTGAAATTGTTTTCACAGAAATGCTGGAAGAAATGAAAGGCTCCTCTGAAAGTTCTTATGATATGGAATATCATGCCGAACTTCTTACTCAGATCGCACGAACTCAAGGTCTGCAAAGAAAATTCTTTCAAGCCCATGCAACTCTTGATTCTGTAAAAAATATGTTGAACGAAAATATGAAAACAGCTCAGATTAGATATCTATTAGAACGTGGACGTGTTTTTAATACTTCCGGTGAATGGGAAATATCCAAACCACTATTCCTGAAAGCTTACGAATTTGGTGTTGAAAGTGGTCTTGATATTTACACCCTCGATGCAGCCCATATGATGGGCATTGTAGAACCACCTGAAAAACAACTTGAATGGAACTTAAAAGCGCTGAAAATTGCTGAGGAGACCTCAGATACAAATTGTAAGGGTTGGCTGGCTCCACTATACAACAATATCGGCTGGACATTCCATGATCTGGCAGAATATGATCAGGCACTCATTTATTTTCAAAAAGGCTATGAAGGAAGAATAGAGATTGGAGATGATAGAGGCACAAGAATTGCAAAATGGACTGTTGGAAGATGTCTGCGTTCACTTGGACAAAATGAAAAAGCCTTTATAATCCAAACAGAACTTGCTCCCGAAAGTGGAGAGAGAATATTCCCTCTTGACGGTTATATTTTCGAAGAATTAGCTGAGTTGCACCTACTTAAAGGAGAAAAAGAATTAGCTAAAAAGAATTTTACATGGGCTTATGATGTGCTTTCAAAAGATAAATGGTTAGTAAAAAATGAGCCAGAGAGATTAAGTAGACTGAAAGATTTGGGAGATCAGTAAATGAGAGATAACTTCCAATTTTATTTTAATGAAGAAAAATGTGAAAATCCTTGTCATAGGAACTTAGCTTAGTAAATTAAGCATGTATGAGAAAGTATATATAAAAAAGGATTAATATTATAATGAATACGATCAACAAAATAATTACCGAAAGCCTTTTGAAAGAAAAGAAAGATAACGATAATAGGTCAAGAGAATCCAATACAATTAAATTATTTCTTGGAATTATTGCACTTGCGATCATTGTGATTTTCTTAAGAGAGTTGAAAACAATATTTATTCCTCTTACTTTTGCGATCTTTCTATCTTTCATGTTCCAGCCATTAAACCGATTCCTTTGTAAAAAGAAGATACCAGTTACAGTAAATATTTTTTTATTTGTAATTATTATCCTCATTTTATTTACAGTTTTAGGAACTATCGTATACACAAGTGTTTCTTCTTTCGTTACAGATTTCCCCAAATATGAAAAACAGATCACAACAATGATCTCAGGTGTGATCACTACATTCGAAATCCCAATGGAACAAGTTACATTCTATTTACAAAATAAAGTTAATTGGCTACAGTTGGCAGATAAATTATCACTTTCAAAAATCGTTTCCGGCACAACGGGCAGCTTTATTGATTTTTTAATAAAACTTCTGCTTACTGTTGCCTTTATGATATTCATAGTATTAGAAAGAACCAAAATGTTTACAAGTGTAGAGAAAGTTGTTTCTAAAGATGAAGCAAACCATTTTGGCGATGTGTTAAATAATATTGAAAAACAGATAAAAACCTATGTGGTCAACAAAACTCTTATAAGTCTCGCAACAGGACTTATCAGTATGTTTTTTATTGCAATATTCGGTATTGATTTTGTTGTAATGTCCGGTTTATTAATATTTATATTAAACTATATCCCTAATATCGGGTCAATATTTGCTTCAGCTTTCCCCATTTTAATTTGCTTCATCCAATACGGTTTTAGCTGGCAACTTATTGCGATCTCAGTGTCTCTAATATCAACTCAAATGATAATGGGAAATATTATAGAACCAAAAGTGATGGGAACCGGACTGAAGTTGTCACCGCTTATTGTACTTATTTCTTTGATATTCTGGTATTGGGTCTGGGGTTCGGTTGGTATGATTCTGGCAGTTCCTATCACATCAGCTATTAATCTTATACTAAAGGGAATCCCATCCATGAAAGTTGTTTCTGCGGTGATAAGTTCAGATTAATCTATGCCAATTGCAATTAAAGATATTATTGATGGGAGTTTAGCTGATAATTCGAAATTGAATATTCATGACAGAATAATTTCAATTAATGGAAATGAAATAAACGATTTTCTTGATCTACAATTTTATACAGCTGATGATATTTTAAAAATAATCTATTTAGATAATTCGGGAATTGAACATAGTTTGGAAATACGTCAAGATTGGGAAACTCCTTTTGGCGTCATTTTTCAAGAACCTAAATGTCGTACTTGTGCCAATGATTGCATTTTTTGCTTTGTTGATCAAATGCCGAATAATTTGAGAAAAACACTTTATATAAAGGATGATGATTACCGTTTTTCATTTGTTTTTGGTAATTTTATTACCCTTACTAATTTATCCGATAAAGATATTTCCCGAATGATCGAGCAAAAATTAAACCCGTTATATATTTCTGTTCACACAACAAATCCGGTTCTTCATAAGAAGATGCTCCGCTATAAACACAATTTTAACATAATAGAAAAGCTGAAATTTTTAAGTAAGAACGGGATTGAATTCCATACTCAAATTGTTATTATCCCGGGATGGAATGACGGCAAAGAGCTTGAACACACATTAATTGATCTTACTTCACCTGAGATAAATTCTTTATCTGTTGGTATAGTACCGATAGGATTATCAAAATTCCGCAATTCACTCACTCAGTTGTATCCTGTTAATTCAAGGCAAGCTGTTCAAATTCTGAAATTATCTTCAGGATTTCCACGAACTTATTGTTCAGACGAAATTTATCTACTGGCAAATCAGAAGATACCTCCCGAAGATTTTTATAATGGTTATCCTCAATTGGAAAATGGAATTGGAATGATTAGATTACTTCTTGAGAACTGGAAAATTAACAAGAACGATTTCGTTTTCGATATTCAAACAAAGAGCGAAATAATTGTATTCATCACTGGAAAATTAGCCAATTCTACAATTTCAGGAATTTCTGATGAGATCAATCAATTGCATCCGCAAAAAACAAAAACGATTGAAGTTATTAATCACGCATTTGGTGAAAATGTAACAGTAGCAGGACTCCTAAATGCATCAGATATTCTCGATCAAGTTAAATTGGAAATAAATGAGATTCCCGCACTTAGCAGTAATATCTTTAATGAAGATGGTATCACAATTGATGGGTTAGGAAAAGATGAGCTAAAAAAGAAATTTGGTGGCAAATTATTAATAATAAATGAAGAATTTGATGAGTGGATGTTTTATTAGTAAATAATAGAATTATTTTGAAATAATTATTCCACTTGACAGAAAAGAAGTTAATTAAATGAATTTACAAAAATTATTTTTAATATTTAAAGGAATTTCCATATGTGTAAGAAACAAATATTAGTTGTTGAAGATGAAGCAGTAGTTGCAGAAGATATCAGAAAGATTTTGCAGAGTTACGATTACGAAGTTCCAGAGGCAATTTCAACTGGTAAAGCTGCTATCAAATTAATTAATAAGGCACGTCCAGACTTAATTCTTTTAGACATTATGCTAAAAGATAAGCTTAATGGTATTGAAGTTGCAGAGCAAATTATTGATTTGGATATTCCAGTCATATACCTTACAGCTTATTCCGATAAAGATATTATTGAAAAAGCAAAAGCTACTGGACCTTTTGGATATCTTATCAAACCATTCAGGGAAAGAGAACTTATTGCAACAATACAAATGGCTTTTTTCAAACATCAAATGGAACAAAAATTAAGAGAAAGTGAAGCTAAATTTCGTACTCTTGTAGAAACAACCGATGAAGGTATTTGTATGTTCGATATCGAAGACTATTTTACTTTCATTAATGAAGCTGGTGCCAAGATCTTCGGAGGTGTAATAAGTGATTTTGAAGACACTAATTTATCCGATTATCTTAATAAATACAACTTGGGAAAAGTACATAAACATCTTAAATTAAGAAAAGAAAACAAATCTTCACGGTATGAATTAGAAATTATTCGCAAAGATGGTAGGAAACGTTTTTTAAATATCATTGGCAGTCCAAGATTTAATAATAATAAATTTATCGGTACATTTGGTATCTTTAATGATATTACTGAAAAGAAAATGGCTCAGTTAAAATTAAAACGGACAATGGACAGTTACACTCGAATTTTCGAGAATATACAAGATGTTTACTATGAAATCGAATTTGACGGAACAATTCTGGAAATCAGTCCTTCTATAGAGCAGAACTCAAGTTATACACGTAAAGAGTTAATTGGAACATCTATGTATGATTTATATTTTGATGAGAATCAGCATGATCTTTTCCTAACAAAATTAACAAAAGAAGGACACGTTACTGATTATGAGATTATATTAGAAGATAAAGATAAAACACTATTAACCGGTACAATCAATGCTAAGATCATTGAAGATGATGATTCCAGTAAAGTTAGAATTATTGGATCATTAAAAAACGTAACTGAACAAAGAGAAAGTGAAACTGCACGTCAAGAATATGAATTGAGGTTTCGCAAATTATTTGAATCTTCAATTGATGCTGTGATCTTGCAGGATGAGAAAGGTCTAATTGATTGTAACAATGCAGCTTTAAAATTATTTGGTTACACAAAGAAAGCTGAACTTTTAAATTTGAAACCTGCGGATGTTTCACCTTTGATGCAAGCAAACAAAAAACCATCTCGAGAAACATCTGAAACATATATTGCTCAAACCATTAAAAATGGGAATATGAAATTTGAATGGATATATAATAAGAAGAACGGAAAAGCATTCACTGCTCAGGTTTGGTTGAGTAGCTTTAAATTAAATTGTAAATCATTTATTCAAGCTACAATTCGGGAAATAA
>JAUVKM010000261.1 GCA_030596265.1 Candidatus Cloacimonadota bacterium | reverse complement strand
TAGGCTTGCATCAACTATTCTTTCGGATGAAAATAGAGGTAAAGAGTTCTTTAAGGAAGCTTTAAAATATATTTCAGCCTTCGATTCAGTCTCGCGGGAATTTGAACTTACTGGAGATCTAAAATTTGAACTTGTGGTAAGTGCCAGCAATTTTGCTCAACTTAAACGTCACCGACTGATGACGCTTCTGGCTCAGGATTATGATCCAACTCTGGGAATTACAATACCACATTCTATTAAAGCAATTGATGCTGAAAATGGTTTAAATGCAGTGTGCCGAAGAAGTGAAAAACTATATTATGAATTTGTACCAAAATATGGAAAAGCTGCTGAATACTGCCTTACTAATGCTCATCGGCGTAGAGTATTGATTGCTGCTAATCCTCGGGAATTGTATCATTTTTCACGTTTACGTGAAGATAAGCATGCTCAGTGGGATATTAAAGAAACAGCCGGTAGAATGATGAAGTTAGCGAAAAAAGCTGCACCACTTTCGTTTATGTATTCAGGTGGGAAAGATACGTTTGAGAAGATGAAGAAAGAGATTTAGAAGCAAAGAGACAAAATTATATTTGGGAATCACCAGAAAACTACTTTTTATGTTAAGATGACAAACTTCGCAATTAATGATTTAAATCATCTTTATATGTTTCCCACCAAGTTATATACTTTTCGATCATTGGATTAAAATTCTCACGACCACAACTGGGTGGATAAATACCGTCTAAATATCCTTCAATTATGTACATAATTTCTATACCAAGTGTAGATTTTACATTTTCAGAAATATTAGTTATGTTCGTAAAATATACTTTATAAACTTCAATATCCGAATTAATATATTTCATTAATTCAGGCAGCATTTGTTCAATATCCCATTTTGAATTTCTTACTGGATGTACTACATTCGGATATTGGTTAAGGAAAATTTGCAATACTAAATTAAAAACTCCTATCTGACGTAAATTTAATGGTTCGATTTTCTTATCAAGATTAAAATTGATTACATTGGAAATATTTCCATCGATATAGAATTTCCAGAAACCATGTTTTCTTCCCCAGCTCCAATTACCTTCCGAGATCAAATTACCATTTTTGTAATAATTCCGCTGATAGCCATGAAGTTGATTTCTTTTATAGGTCGTTTCATGTTTAATATTACCTGTATCTTCATAATAATAATAGCTAAGTCCATAAAGGTTTCCATCTTTATAAAGAACTTTCTCAATCATATGTCCTGTTCTATTGCTGAATCTAGAATTATAGCCATCTTTTTTACCTATGCTATATGATTCTTTACTTCTAAGTTTCCCATCATTTCCATATCTGAGTGTAAAACCATTATGCACTCCCTTATCGTAACCTCGTTGCCATTTCAACTTTCCATTTTGAGCGTAGATCTTTATTGTATCCTGATAAACGCTGGGGAATTCAGAAAGTAACATTCCTTCAAATTGTTTTGATCCATCCATAAAATAGTCTCTAACTATTCCCATGGGAAGACCTTTTTTATAGGTAGCAATTCGGTAATATTGTGCTAATTCAATTTTTTCTTCAGGTCTAAAAGAGTGATTTAAGAATATTGTCCAAGCTCCGGTTTTCTTATTATTTTCATTATAAAGGTCTGGAGTCTTTATAATATTTGGAAAAATAGGATTGTAAATTTCATTATCAGCTTCATTAAAGTACTGAATTGATTCTACTTGCTTCATATCATTATATTCAATAATTGATCTGCAATTATTGACTTCTTTATTGTTAACAATAGTATTAGTATGTAAAATAGATAACAAAAAAAGAATTAAGATTGTGATTATGTATTTTCTTTGCTTTTGCATAATTAATCCCATGAATAAGTAATACAAATTGAATGAAATTTCTCTAGTTCCGTTTTATTCTTTTCAACTTCTATTAACCATTTTTTATCACTACGTTCAACTAGTTTCTTAAGATCTTCAATAATGTTCTTATTAAGATTATTAAGCACAATATTGTTGTTTTCGTATCGAATTATTTCATTTTGATACCATTCATAAAGGAATATTGCTTCTGAAATAAATTTTTCTTGAAATTGGATAATACTGTTAACTAATTTCTCATGTTTTTGATTAATTTCCTTTATATGTGCAAGTCTCTCTTCTTTATCATTTAGAAATGATTTAAAGGTTTTAATAAAATTATCACTTTTGATATAGTTTATTCCGTAAAAGCCTTCGATATATTCAATGATTTTGTTTGAATTTTTTTCATATGGATTAAATATAAGGGGTCCCCCTTCCACAGATACTTTGAGAAAATAACATTGAAATATCACAGCGAATTCCAGAGGAGAGACAGTAGGATCAAAATTATAATAACACTCATCAGTACAACTCTGCATTACCCAGAATTTTGAAACAAATTCATGCGTTTTTATATATTCATAACTCTTTCTTGAGATTGTATCAAATCCACATGCTCCATTGAAGCCTTCAACAGGACGAATATAATTTACGACAATAGTTGTTGAATCTGAAATTGTTATTTTTTTCACTTCATCTGCACATACAACATATCCAAGATTAGGCTCGTAATAATACTCACAAATATAATCAATATCATTTACTGTACTGAACAGTAATTTCAAATTTGGTCCAGATTCAATCCTATTTATTTGTCTGGTTTCAGGAGGTATATCATATCCTGAATAAAGGGGTGTATAACAATGAATTGTGTCTGCATTTGAAGTTATTATTTCGATTTCTATAACCTGAAAACAATGAGGACAGTCAGCCCAGATTAATATCAAAAACATAAATACAAAAAATAACATAAAAACAAATTTCTTCATTTTCCTATCTCCACTTTAAACATCGAAAAATCTGACAATTCTATAATCAACAGTTTATTTAACAGTTGAGATTTGTCAAACAGATTATTGATTATCTCATGTGCCATTAATGACCCGATCGTGATCACTGTTTGAGGAATTATACCCGGTTCAATATCATCTTTATAATCTCCAAATATTTGTTTTAGACTTTGTGTTATTCCATTCATAATAGTTGTGATCTGACCAAAATCATTTTTTACTCCACCATGAACAAGGAATTGATAGTCTTTTAGAGCATCATTCAATATGAACCTGCTATAATAATTATCCAGACAATCTGCAATACCATTAAAATGGGGAAGATGTAAATCTACTAATTCAGAGACATCTTTCTGAAAAACTTTGACTTCTAATTCTGGATTGATCGCTTTCAGTTTTTGCTTTGCAATTTCCACTTTAGGTTTTCCAATATCATTTTGATCGAACAATATCTGCCGATTTAGATTCGAGATTTCAATTTTATCATTATCGACTAAAATCAATTTACCAATTCCTGCACGAATCAGGTTTTCTGCAACTGCA
>JAUVKM010000214.1 GCA_030596265.1 Candidatus Cloacimonadota bacterium | reverse complement strand
AATTTCCTTTGATTGTATTTTTGTCTTCAATTACATCCGGCATATTAGGGAACTGAGAAGCGGAGACTATCTCCACATCCAAATCCTTCAATATCTCTTTTATCTCAATAACTTTATCTTCGTTGCGAGTTGCTAATAGTAGTTTCATAAATTTTAGTGGATCTTTGAAAACCAACTTTTTATCTTTTTTAAGATATTCTTATCGAGGAAATTTTCTGCAACATAAGTGATCTTTTGAAGAAGTTTAAGAACATCTTCTTCCCCACTCCAGTTATCGATTAGAACTTGTTTATCTAGTTCATTTAAAACTATATTTAATCCGTAAACTACCAAAACAAGATCATCTACATAACCAATGAACGGAATAAAATCCGGGATTATATCTATTGGTGAGATAACATAAGCAATGATTCCGCCAACCAATAATTTCTGTTTTCCCCCCACACGTTTATCAACAGCTAATCTGCATAAAAGAATAAAGAAATCCGGTAAAGCGAGAATATATTCGGTAAATTCACCAGCTTTATCTCCACCTTTAGCAACTGCTAATTTGTGCAGCTTCTTTCTCAATTTCCCGTAGAACTTCAATTTCTTTTGATCATCAGTAAAATCTTCTTCCTGTTCCACGGTAACTTCAATTTCCTCTTCTTTCAATTCATCTTTCTTATCTTTGACCATGATTCCTCCTAGTTAATAAATAACTATATTTGATTTCGTAATTGAAATTTCTTCATTATTAGAATTATAAACATAACATTTTAAAACAACTATCCCAGATTCATCTCCAGCATATAATGTAACAGATGCAATACCATTATCAGACTGAACTGAAAGAGAATCTGTAGTATTATAGAGAACATTATTCAAATTTGTACCTTCAGGTCTGCATAATAATTTGAACCAAACATCATATTCTCTTTGCACATAGACTCCATTACTATCGAGCAGAGCAAATTGAAATTCGAAGAAATCTGTTATGTAGTTTTGACTGGATACAGAATAAAGAGAATTTACATCATCATAAAAGTAATTAATGTTTGCTTCAACAATATCGGAATAATTATCATTTGAATATGCCGAGATACGATAAGAGTAATTACCGATTGAAACTAACTCAGAATCTAAAAACGTTGTTGCATTCTCAGGTAATATTTGATAATTTTCTTCCCATTCATTTTCACCAATTTTTCTATCAATTCTAAAACCCTCTTCTGCTGAACTGTTATCCTGCCAGTTTAATCGGATACTTTCAAGATCGATCTGTTCTAAAGTAAGGTTTGATGGTGCTGCCAAACTATCATCAGGAGATGTTGATACTTTTGTACATGACAATGTAACAAAAACAACGAGTAATATAAACCAAATTCTAATTTTCATATCCTTACCTCAACATAAATTGCGGAAGACTGTTTCAACTTCCGTATAATTATTTTATTTCAAACCAGTTAGAAGTTCTTTGGTTTTATTCACTTTCGTTTCAATTTCAGAAAACTTCTCTTTCTCTTTTTGAACAATTTCGTCCGGTGCATTTGCAATAAATTTTACATTATTCAATTTACCTGAAATTATCTTTAATTCCTTTTCTAATTTAACAAGTTGTTTTGTAAATTTTTCTTTTTCTTCATCAAGATCTATCAGACCCTCTAAAGAAAGATAGACTTCCATATTCTGCACAACTGCAGCAATGGAAGAGACAGGTTTTTCTAAATTTACATCAGCTTTTAAATTTGAAACTTTTGCCAGCTTCTGGAAGTAATTTTCATATGATCTTAAGAGTTCTATTTGAGCATCTGAAGCAACTTTAATATCAATATCGATTTCTACTTTTGGTGCAACATTTACCTGCTTTCTCAAAGTTCTGATTGCTGTGATAGTCTCCTGTATTAATGCCATATCTGTATCGATCTTTTCGTTAATGAAATCTTCATTTACTTCCGGGAATGCAGCCAGAACAATTGTCTCTTCATCCATAGGAAAATAGCTCTTTATTCCCTGCCAGATTTCTTCCGCAATAAATGGCATTATCGGCTGCAGCAATCTCATTGAATTCTGTAATATATCGAGAAGTATATATTTTGTAGTTAATTGAGCATCTTTATCTTCTTCGTTATAGATCCTGTCTTTAGAAAGCTCAAGATACCAGCTACAGAATTCTTTCCAGATGAAATCCATCAAGATACTGGCAGCATCATTAAAGCGAAGAGATTCATAGTTCTTGCGTGTCTCTTCGATAACTTTATTCAACCTGCTGTAAATCCATTTGTCGGCAAGTTCCAGTTTAAGATCATCTCTTTTTGGAAGACCTTCAATCTTCTCTGCATTCATCATTATAAAACGATAAGCATTCCAGATCTTATTAGCAAAATTTCGCCCTGTTTCCAGAATAGAATTAGAATAATAACTGTCCTGCCCTTTGGGGCTGGCAAAAATAATGCTGAATCTAAGTGCATCAGCTCCAACATTCTCAATTATATCCAGAGGATCGGGTGAGTTCCCAAGAGATTTACTCATTTTAATTCCTTTCTCATCACGAACCATTCCATGCAATAAAACAGTATCAAAAGGTATTTTATTTTTGAATTCAAGTGTAGCCATGATCATCCTGGCAACCCACAGATAGATAATATCCGGAGCTGTTACAAGTAAATTAGTAGGCAGAAAATATTCAAGTTCTTCGGTTTCATTGGGCCAGCCAAAAGTTGAGAAAGGCCAAAGCCAGCTTGAAAACCATGTATCAAGAACATCTTCATCCTGTTTGAACTGATTATGACCGCATTTTGGACAAGTCGTCGGTTCATTTTTAGCAACCACTATTTCATCGCAGTTCTGGCAATAGTAAACAGGTATTCTGTGTCCCCACCAAATCTGGCGTGAAATGCACCAATCGCGAACATTCTCCATCCAGTGATAATAAACTTTTGTCCATCTAGCAGGATGAAATTTAACTTCACCGGTTTTTACAACTTCTATTGCTCTTTCTGCCAAAGGTTTCATCTTAACGAACCACTGATCGGAAAGATAAGGTTCTATAATAGTATCACAACGATAACACTGTCCAATTGCATGTTCATGTGGTTTTATCTCACCAAGAAGCCCTTTATTCTTTAATTCTTTAATGATCTTTTCACGTGCTTCGAATCTATCCAAACCCGCAAAATCTTTGCCGGCATTTTCATTCATCACACCGCGTTCATTGATAACAATAATTTGCTCAAGACCATGTCGCAAACCAATCTCATAATCGTTGGGATCATGAGCTGGAGTAACCTTAACACAGCCGCTGCCAAATTCCATTTCTACAAATTCATCGGCAATAATGGGAATTTCACGTTCGATAAAAGGTAGAATTACGGTTTTTCCAATCAAATCTTTATAACGTTCATCTTTAGGATTCACAGCAACAGCAGTATCTCCCAGCATTGTTTCAGGGCGAGTTGTAGCTACTATTACATATCCAGTTCCATCTTTGAGACGATATTTCAAATCCCACAAGAAACCTTTATCATCTTCATGTTCAACTTCATCATTAGAAAGAGCAGTGTGGCATCGCGGACACCAGTTAATAATGCGTTTTCCTTTGTAGATTAGTCCTTTCTCATATAACTCTACAAAAACTTCTTTAACTGCTTCGGTTAATCCTTCATCTAATGTGAATCTCTGTTTTGTCCAGTCGCAGGAACAACCGAGCTGTTTGAGTTGTTCGATGATCAAACCGCCTTTTTCTTCCTTCCATCTCCAAATACGTTTTACTAATTCTTCTCTTCCAATCTCATGACGGGTTTTACCCTCTTTTGCAAGTTCTTTTTCTACCATGTTCTGAGTTGCAATTCCTGCATGATCTACTCCTGGAAGCCACAAGGTGGGAACTCCGGTCATTCTTTTGTAACGTATCATAACATCCTGAAGTGTATTATTTAGAACATGACCCATATGCAGAATATTTGTAACATTTGGGGGAGGTATCAAAACTGTGTAAGGTTTTTTTGTTTTATCGATCTTCGGAGTAAAATAACCCTTATCAATCCAGTGTTTATACCATTTCTTTTCAATATTTTGTGGTTCGTAACTTTTATTTATTTCCATTTTTATTTCCTTATTTTTAAGCCGCAGACTTTCAATGATGAAGAACTAATATTTTCTTCATTAACCCCTCTGCCTTCGGCATCTCCCCTTCCAAGGGGAGCAAAATTCTATCCCCCTTTATAAGGGGGAACAAAAGGGGGTTTATTTCACTTTATCCTTGGTGTATCTTCGTGCTCTTCGCGGCTACACATTTTCTTTACTGTATAATGCTTTTACAATCTCTATAAATTTCACATGTGATGGGAAGGCGA
>JAUVKM010000264.1 GCA_030596265.1 Candidatus Cloacimonadota bacterium | reverse complement strand
ATTTTTTAAACGAGAACTAACCCTAAATGCATTTAATGCACTAATTATATGATTAGCAATAACGGCTCCGGTAATAGCTTTGGCATAATCGCCATATTGAGTAATTCTTTTTCGCAAAATGGAATAATCATTTTTTTTATCTTCGTCATCCCATCCCCAGTATTCATCATCCGAATAGGAATTTTCTTCAATATATTGGGTTTGAGCTTCTGGGTCATCTGGGTATCTTGCTTTAGCAATTTCCACAATGTAAGCATTATATCCACCAGTATTGAATCCTGAATTCATATATCTAGACATGTGATAATAATAATCATCCGAAATATCTAGATCAGGATCAATATGAGCATACTTGATAGCGTAATTATAGGATGCTTTTGCTTTAAGATCGGCTTCTTCTAAAAAGTAGAAACGTGAAGATAAAAGTAAAACTTCCGAAGCAAGAAAAACCAATCCGGTTTTATTGCCTGCAGCAAGTTCTCCCCAACCAGGAACTAATGCTGAACGTAACATGTAGGTTCTTGTGTTAATCTCTTCCGCTATCATCAAAGAAGATATAAATAAGATTAACAGAATTAATATTAATTTGCGATTAAAAACGGTATTCATAATTTATTTTCATTCCTCTTTTATCCCAATCCGGTTGAACGGATAATTTACCAAGATACTGCCCTGAACGATTTAACTTTTTTACTTCCATGGCAGAATCAATAACACTTATGACCCTGTTTAAAATTGCTGCTGCAAAGGCAAAATTCGAGTATATTTCATAATCTTGTTTTTTTAACCTGAGATTGATATATTTATACCATTCATTATTATTATCCCAACGCCAGGAATTTTCTTCAGGAATTAAGTGTGCTTCTAAATATGTTTCATAACCTTCAGGATCAGTAAGATATATAAGAAAATAGTTCCGTGCATCACGTATGATATCATCATTATATTCTTCACTACTAATATAATTTTGAATAAGTTGATAATAAGCATCATCCATATCCGTTGGTACTCCGACCACAGAAAGTGCATATTGCTTATAGGAATTAATTGCCCAATCACGTTCCGACTGCATACGGAAGTATGAAAAAATGATTGCAGTTTCGGCTGCTAAAAACATTGCACCCTTACTATAATTCTGAGTGTACATTTCTCCCATCCCCGGAACTATTAATGAGTAAAGCATTGCTTTTTTAACAGATAATTCCTTTCCTGCTAGAGTAAGTGAAAGCGAGATGAGCAGAAAGATGAGAATAGTTTTTTTCATTTTAAAACCTTTTGCTTATCATCAGAGCTGGTGAGAAGCTATTATTTACAAAAATAGGTGCAAAATTGATCTCTAACTGTGTTGTATTAGAAAGATATTCTCGATTGTGAATTCGTGTTAAACGTACAGCATCGATAGCCGCAAGAATATGATTCGCAACCAGTCCAAAACTATATAACTCAGCTTTATCGTATGAATTTTCAGCATCTTTGCGCATTTGGATATAATTTGCACGATAGCCGCTATAAATAGTATAAGGATCAGAATAATTCGAATTACCAATTAAATATTCACTTTCCTGATTTGTGACAGCATTGCCTATCCACATGTTTTTCCCTTCGGTTGTCTCTTCCCATAACCATTCCGGTGAAACCGTGTTACCTGCGTCATCTGTTGCATAAATATCAAACCAGTCGTTCCAGCCGAAAACATACTTATTATATTTGCTGATATCTTCATAGAAATGCTGAGTGTTTTCATCATCCAAACGGAAATGGTCATCGTAGAAGTTAGAGTTGTTCATTGGATCACCAATAAGATCATTCGCTGCATAATGCTGCTGATTCCTGTCATAATAAAGGTCTGCATAATCTTGGTAGTCATTTTCTTCGTCTAATCCTTGATTATAATTAATAAAATAACCTGCTATGAGACCTATCTCAATGAGTGGGAAGATGTACATTGTTATACTTCTGCGGTTGGCATAGAATTGTCCCGCACCGGGGAAAAGAGAAGAAAGCATCATTGCTTTTGCCAGTGATTTTTTCTCATAATTGATTTGAATAATATCGTTATCAAGTTCTTGCGCAATTGCAGCAGAACAAATTATTAGAATTAGTGTGACCAAGAAAATCTTTTTCATTATTAGCTCCTTAATTAATAATTGCAAATGAGATTTTTTTTATCTCTTTTTCTGATGATACAATTCCAAAATAGACACCTGAAGCCATTTTCGATGTATTGATCCTGATATCTTGGGAATCATTAGTAGCTTTTTCTACAGTATCTCTCCAAACGATATTACCTGCGATATCAAATATTTTTAAATCAATATCAGCTTTAGCGTTTATAACCTTAACCCTAACTTCACCATATCTGGTTGGATTTGGAAAACAAAATGCAGTAAGAACATCATCCTGATTTGTTTGGTACTGAATTGAACCTGAATAAATGTTGTATCCACCATTTCTGTAGCCGTTCCAGATAATAGGATCTTCTTCTATATTTTCCAAATAGGATGCATAAAGATTTGAAGAGACATCTGAATAGATGAAGTGTAATTGCTGGATATTTTCATCCCAGTAGAATTGATCTAGAGTATTTACTTTTTCCCAGAAGAAGGAGTGACTGATGCTTAATTCCGCATCTTCGTTAATTGCTACGAAACCGTTATCCATCTCTTCCAGTAAAATGACATTCTCATCACCAAATGTTATAATTCTAGGGTAAGCAGCGGGTTTGATCTGTTTATTATCTAAATATGCTGGGAATCCGGGTGCCAAAGTTCCATCAATAGTAATAGCAAAAACACGATTTCCTGCACCAAAAGTCAAATAGACCTGTCCATCATTCAGGAAGTCACCAATAGCAAGCTGGGAAGGTTCATCCGATGAATATGGTGAAAGCTTGAATATCTCCTCGATCTCACTATCTCTTATTCTGAAAATATCCCCATCAATATTTTGGACGAATACAGAATTGTAGTTAGGGTTAGAGTCATTGTAACAAATCGGAATATGATTCTGATCATAATTTTCAATATTGAATTGAAAGTTGTATGTTCCATCATCCGCAAGGAAGTGAATCGAGTTCTCACTGGCAACTATTAAATGTTCTCCATCAAAAACGCATTTTGAGTTTTGAATATCACATTGATATTCCCCAATAAAAAGTGAATCTTCTGTTGGAACTACCAAAGCTGGTGTTTCCCAATTCTGAATAAACATAGGTGCGTCAGAAATGTTGGATGAATAGTTTTCGAGATCATTCATATACGGTGAAATTATTGAAAGGTCAGAATCATTAATAAAGTAATGTTCATCTTCTCCATCATCATCTTCATCAAGTGCAAGAATTGGCTGAGTTGGTGTAGGATCATAAATTATATCCACATCA
>JAUVKM010000195.1 GCA_030596265.1 Candidatus Cloacimonadota bacterium | reverse complement strand
CTAACTTATGATCCTAATACTCAAACATTATGGACGGTAAATGATCCACCTAATAACAAAATATATAATATCAGTTTAGATGGTGAATTATTACAAACTCTTGATTTTGTGGGTAATGATCTGGAAGGAATAACATTTGATCTCAGCACAAATACATTATGGATAGTTGAGGAAGGAACCTCTGAGATAATAAATATATCATTACAAGGTGAAGAGTTACAAAGAATAGAATTATCCATCTCTCAATATACACCAGGATCCGGCTTAGAGGGATTGTGTTTAGGAAGTTCGGGAGAGTTTTACCTTCTCAAAGAGAAAGATCCGGGATTATTCATCGAAGTTAGCCCGGATTTTGCAACACTTTTAGAAACAGAATTATCATTTGCTGATGACTATTCTGGTATTTGTTATGATAGCACAAGAGATGGATTCTGGATTGTTAGTGATGAATCTGAAATGCTATATTTATGGGATTTAACAAATGGAGTTCGTGAACAATATCCACTGAATTTTCCTAAAGCTGAAGGTATTGTATTTATTGCAGAAACAAATACATTTTATATTGTAAGTGATTCTGAAGAAAAACTATATAAATTTCATATAGAAGAAAGATAGTTAATATTAAACCTTTGTGAAGATTTAAAATATTCTTTTAACAATCACAAAGGTTTTATGTTTTTAATTTCTTTTTCTCGGCGGCTGGGAAAAGAATATTATTAAGGATCAATCTGTAGCCGGGTGAATTTTTATGCAAATCTAAAACCGTTTCAGGATCGCCAATTTTATGCTGATAATCCTCAGGATCATGTCCTCCATAAAAAGTGAAAGTTCCTTTCCCAAAGTTTCCGTGTAAGTATTTTACTTCTTCCAGCCCTGGTGATTCTCCCAAAATTATTACACTTTTCTTAACATATCTTTTATGAAATGAGGTGGTCTGTCCTAAAAATCCGTTGATCATATTTGTGTGGCATTGTGTAAGCATTGTAGGAACCGGATCGTATTTTGCAGAGAAATCAAAAAGCTGAAAGAAATCAGCTTCAGCTCCACGCAATTTGGCATAATCACTAGCATCAATTGAGGAAAATTCATATTTGTAAGGATTGGGAAACAAATCGAAATCGGTGAAGGCAAATGTACGTGAAAAATCTAATTTAGTTAAATATTCAGCATCAATTCCATCTCCATCAAAAACTTCAGTACAGATATCAGTGTTCCCGGCTGCAAGAGCAATATCATAAGTATCGGTTGCGGCACACATGGCAAAAAGAAATCCACCATTCTTTACATAATTACGAATCTTCTCAGCTACAGCATGTTTCAGCTTCCAAACTTTATTAAAGCCCAATTTCAAAGCCAGCTCTTCGTTCAAGCGTACATCCTCTTTATACCAATTCGTATTGCGATAGCTTGAGTAGAATTTGCCATATTGTCCGGTGAAATCTTCATGATGAAGATGCAGCCAATCGTATTTATCCAGTTCTCCTAAAAGAACTTCCTCATCCCAAATTGTTTTATATTCTATTTCTGCATAAACTAACGCCAGAGTTACAGCATCATCCCAGGGTTGCGAATTCGGAGGAGTGTAAATGGCAATTTCAGGTTCCTTTTCCAAAACAACCACATCCATATTGTTTTGCTCTATCTCTGTTAGAATTGATGCATATTCTACAGAAGTTATTTTCTCATAATCCACACCGCGAATATTACACAATCCTTCTATCTCCTGAATATCCGGTATCAGGTAAGAACCACCACGGTAGTTTAAAAGCCATTTGACTGTGATCTCTTGCTTTAAAGCTGTAAAAGCGATTCCATACGCCTTGAGATGATTCCTTTGCGTCAAATCCATCGGTATTAGGATTTCTGCTGATGCAGAAAAAGTTATAGTTAAGATTAGAATTAAGAATATCTTTTTCATTCTTCATTTCTCCATACTTCTTGTTTATTTGTACTGTTTATCCACCTCATCCCAACCTTCTCCTTGATAGGAGAAGGAGCATAAAATGACTTCCTCTCCTTTTAGGAGAGGACTGAGGTGAGGTAAAATTTAATAAAGGTCTCATGTCAATAATCATATTTTCTTGTTTAAAAGTTGAACTTATGAACGTTCATTATATTTGTTTTCACTTTCCTCAAACAAGATGTTTGAGTTACTTACATAAACTCCGAAAATATCTCATTGGAGATAAAATAAGCTTCCGATTTTAATTTTATTGTTCTCTCACTAATTTCAAGTAAATTATTGAATTTATGGAGAACTGTATCATATTTTTTTGTAAAATCAGTTTTAAATTTATTCTCAAATTCTTCCAAATCCAATCCTGCGGCCTTACGTAATCCTAAAAAGATGTATTCCTTCTCATGATCATCATTACTCAAGATTGTCTTATCTATCATGATCTTATTTTCATCCAACATTTTATAATATCCTTCTATATTTGCAGTATTAGTGTAACGATAAATTATATTTTCTTCATCATTTATCCTTCGATACATCCCGATTTCATCGGAACACTCAGGATGACAATCATTCAAATATCCTGCTGCTGAAGGACCAAAACCAAGATAATGCTCATCATTCCAATAGCACAGATTATGATTTGATTCGAAACCGGGTTTAGCAAAATTGGAAATCTCATAATGATCGAATCCAGCAGATATCAATTTATTTCGAATTAGATAATAAAAATCAGCAACTTTTTCATCAGCAGGGATTTGATCAACTAAAGAGAACAAAGGCACATCATTTTCCAAACTCAGACAATAAGTAGAAATATGTTCCGGATCAAGTTTTATTATTTCATCCAAAGAAAATTCAACATCTTCTTTAGTTTGATTTGGTAAACCGTAGATCAAATCGAGAGAGATATTATTGTATCTGTAAGCACGTAATAATTTGTAAGCATTCCTGATTTCATCTGTTTTGTGGAGCCTACCTAAAACCTTTAGTTCTTTATCCAGAAACGATTGTGCTCCCAAACTTATTCTGTTGATCTGTGTTGTCTTCAACCTATCAGCAAACTCGTTATTTATATTTATTGGGTTACATTCGAGAGTAATTTCTTCCATTTCTGAAATATCAAATTGTGAAATGATCGAATTAATTTGTTCGGCTGTGAGAAGCGAAGGTGTACCTCCACCAAAGTAAATTGTTTTTGGTTTAATCTGGTATTTCTGTTTAAATAAATTTATCTCTTTAATTAAATATTTAACAAATCTGCTACTTGCTTTTTTAGAAAATCCGACCGAAAAAAAGGAACAATAACTACATTTTCTCAGACAAAAAGGAACATGAATATAAACATAACTGATCACTTGATCAGTCTGAGTGTTCTTTCCCATCTTACGGAAGATTTTCCCTTTAGATGTCTTTGATATTTAAGTACATAATCACGATATGAATTAATTGGTTTTTCTCCAACCGAGAATGTTACAATTGCCGGAGTTCCCGCAATATCTTCACGCGGCAGAAATCCCCAATAACGGCTATCACCGCTTACATCTCTGTTATCTCCCATAACAAAATACTGATTTTCGGGTACTGTTACAGGACCAAAATTATCACGACTGCCCATAAATTCATTATCCCAGTAAATTCTGCCTTCACTGCGTGAAATGTTTCGTCTATCAATATATTGCTCATTACCAAATATATATTCTTCACCATTTACATACGCTAATTTATTCTTAACTTCAACAACATCTCCGGGCATTCCAATAACGCGTTTAACCACGTTTTTCTTCTGATGCCATTTAGGTAACCAGGTTGTTTTATTCAAGTAGATTGGACCCAATATTTTCGCAAAATCCTCTCTCGGTTGAGGTTCTTCAGGATCGGCAGGATAATAGAAAATTACTATATCTCCCTGCTTGGGATCAGTAAAAAAATACTTCAGTTTGTTCCCGATAAGATAATCTCCAATCAACAGTGTTTTTTCCATAGAAGATGAAGGTATCTTGAAATTTTGGATCGTGTAATTTCTTATGAGCATTGCCACTACAAAGGCAAAAAGTATTGCTTCTAAATAATCCTGAAATACATTTTTTTTACGTTTTATCTTTTTTTCTTTCTTTCTAAACATTATCTTTCCTGTCCAATTTTATTAAAAGAAACTTTCTCCATTTCTTGCTGTTTGATGTCAAGTAAAAGCAACATAGCGTTAATTACCCTTAATCACTTTTTTCTGGTATTTTATCAATTCTTTAATGTTTTTTTTTGCTTCTTCCAACATAATTGCAAGTTCTTCATCATCAAATGGTTCAGCTTCTGCGGTCCCTTGAATTTCAATAAATTTACCACTTTCTGTCATCACAACATTCATATCCACATCTGCATTGGAATCTTCCTCATAGCAAAGATCTACAATCGGCTTTCCATTCACAATCCCTACACTTATCGCTGCCACCCACTCTTTAAACGGATTATCTTCCAATTGGTTACTCTCTTTCATTTTGGAAAATGCGTCGTGAAGAGCAACACAAGCACCAGTGATGGATGCTGTTCTAGTTCCCCCATCCGCCTGGATTACATCACAATCTATCGTGATCTGATATCCGGGAAATTTGGTGAGATCTACAACTGCACGCAATGAACGCCCGATAAGTCTTTGTATTTCTGCAGTCCTGCCTTTTATTCCTTTATGCTCTCTTCTAAATCTGGAATTCGGAGCACCCGGCAGCATACTGTATTCTGCTGTCAACCACCCTTGTTTAGGCTCTGCATCTTTTAAGAAAGATGGAACACCCTTCTCCACTGTTGCAGTACAAATAACCTTTGTGTTACCTGTTTCAATGAGAACCGATCCTGCG